>MKRV01000267.1 GCA_001897995.1 Alphaproteobacteria bacterium 65-37
TGATCTACGACGATTTCGGGTTCTGCACCGCAGCTGAAGTCGAGCCGGCATTGAAGGACCGCACCCTCACCGTCAACGGCGCCTCCAAGGCCTATGCGATGACGGGATGGCGCGTCGGTTATGCCGGCGGGCCACGGCCCATGATCGCCGCCATGACCAACATGCAGGGCCAGATCGGCTCGGGCATCTCGACCGTCGGCCAGGCGGCGGCGACCGCGGCCTTGAACGGTCCGCAGGATCTCCTGAAGGAACGGGCCGACGACTATCGCGGCCGCCGCGACGAGGTCGTGGCCATGCTGCGCGCCGCCTCGGGCCTCACCTGCCACCTGCCCGAGGGTGCCTTCTACGTCTTCCCCAACCTCGCCGGCTGCATCGGCAAGACCACCAAAGGCGGCCGCAGGATCGTCAACGACACCGATTTCGTAGCGGCGCTTCTCGAAGAGAAGCATGTCGCGACTGTGCAGGGCGCGGCCTACGGCATGAGCCCCTACTTCCGTATCTCCTATGCCACCGACATGGCGAGCCTGCGGGAGGGCTGCACGCGCATCCAGGAGTTCTGCGGCGAGCTGCGCTGAGGCGTGTTCGCGGCCCTCACGCCGCTCGCTCCATCGCGCAACCCACCGAAACGATCGTGCGTTCCTTCTGCAGGTTAGTTCCCAGCAGGAGGAACCCATGCCTCGTGGTGACAAGTCGGCCTATACGGGCAAGCAAAAGCGCCAGGCCGAGCACATCGAAGAAGGTTACGAGAAGCGCGGCGTCTCGCGTCGAGAGGCCGAGCGGCGGGCCTGGGCAACGGTCAACAAGGAGACCGGTGGCGGCAACAAGAGCGGCTCGGGTCGCGGCAAGAAAGACACCAAGGTCTCGTCGCGCAAGGGCGGCAAGCTGGGTGGCCGCGCATCAGCGGCGCGGCCGAAGAAGGCGCGATCGGCCTCTGCCCGCAAGGCCGCCGCAACGCGTCGACGTCGCGCCGCCTGACGTCCTCAGAGTGAGTTGATCTCTTTGACCTTGGTGGGAATGCCGAGCTTGCGCGAGCAGAGCGGCCAGTGCCACGTCTCGCCCAGCTCGAAGATCATGAACGACGCGAGCTTCGCCGCCTTGTCGTAGTCCTGCGCCGCATCGATCGCTTCGCGTGTCGTCAGCACCGTGCCGTCGTGGCGCGCCGCATAGGTCTTGTAGGTCTGCGGCGTGAATTGAAAGCGGCCGTGATAGGCGCCGCGTCCACCGTAAATCGGCTGATGCGATCCCCAGCTCCCGCTTTCGCAAGTTGCCAGTTGCTGCATGACTTCTTCCTTGCGCACGTCGATATCCTGCTGACGCGGATCGACCGCAGGCGCTGCCGTGGCGACTGGGGTTTTGGTGCCGGTGCAACCGCAACCGACGAAGCCGGTGGCGAGAAGAGCCGTCAGGGTGGCAGCGCGCAAAGTCACAACCCCTCATAGCTGCCACGACTCGCCAACCGAGGTAAACCCCAACTCGCCGCGTGCCCGTTGAAATCACAATTGGATGAAGCAGGAACGTGTCGGGAACCTTTCGAGACTCACTCTCGGCATGCGGGTTGCATGATCGTTGTGTTCGCTACCCGACCTGACGCGTCTGTCCTGCCCAGTATTTGGCGCGCAGCACTTTCTTGTCGACCTTGCCGACGGCGGTAAGCGGCAGGCTGTCCACGAACTCGACCTGCTTGGGTGCATGCGTGCCGCCCTTGCGATCCTTCACGAACTGCATCAGCGCTTCGGCCTCCGGTCGCATACCGGCCTTGGCGACGATCAATGCCGTGACGGCCTCGCCCCACTTCTCGTGCGGCACGCCGATCACCGCCGCCATGGCAACATCGGGATGGGAGGACAGGACGTCTTCGACTTCGCGCGGGAAGATGTTGAAACCGCCGCTGACGATCATGTCCTTCTTGCGATCGACGATATAGAGATAGCCGCGCTCGTCGGCGCGCGCGATGTCGCCGGTATGCAGCCAGCCGCCCTTGAAGGTCTCGGCCGTCTGTTCCGGGCGCTTCCAGTAACGCTCCATCGCATGCGGGGCACGCACGCAAATCTCGCCCGCCTCCCCCGGCGCCACTTCCTGGTTGTCTTCGTCGCGCAGGGTGACGCTGCAGGACGAGATGGGTACGCCGCACGAGGCGAACAGCTCGGGCCGCTTCGGGTCGTGATCGGCGCGGCTCAGCACGCTGACCGGATAGCATTCGGTCTGGCCGTAGAGCTGGAAGAAGACCGGACCGATCCGCTCCAGCCCTTCGACCAGCCGCGTCGGCGACATCGGCGAGGCGCCGTAGAGGATCAACTCGAGCGAGGAGAGGTCGGTCTTCTCCAGCCTGGGATGATCGAGCGTCACGTAGATCATCGTCGGTACCATCAGCGTGAAGTTGATCTTCTCGCGTTCGATGGTGGCCAGGAACTTCTCCGGATCGAAGCCCTTCATCAGATGCACCGTGCCGCCCTTCAGCAGCGACGGCAGCACCTTGCTGCCCGAGACATGAGTGATGGGCGCGGCCGCGAGGTAGCGCGGCACGGTCGGGAACTCGAAGTCGGCGGCGACCGCCAGGGTGGAAGCCGCGGTCGAGCGATGCCGACGAATGGCCCCCTTCGATTTGCCGGTGGTGCCGCCGGTATAGTTGATAATGGCGTAGTCGTCGGCATCGGTGAGATCGACCGCCGTCGCCTCGCCGATCTTCTCCGCCGCGGCCATCACGTCGCGGCCGAAATCGGCCCGCCCCATGGTGAGAACAACCTTGAGCCGATCGGCAGCCCTGGCCGCGAGCTCGCCGCCGCGCTCGGCATGCGTCCTGGGATCGACGATCAGCGCCGAGGCGTCCGAATCCTCGATGACGTCGAGATGGTCGGCGAGCGCCCCCAGCGGATGCAGCCAGGTCACGACGAGGCCCAGCGCCTGCGCCGCGATGCCGGCGCACCAGGTCTCCGCGCTGTTGGCGCTGAGGAAGGCCGCCGTCTGGCCCTTCGCCAGGCCGGCCGCCGCCATGGCCGCCTGCAGCCGACCGATCAGCGCCAGGGTCGCGCGGTAGGTCAGGCTGCCACCATCCCAGCCGAAGGCCTGCCGCTCGGGGAAGCGCGCCAGGGCACGCAACGTCATCGTGGTTCCTGTGGGCGCCTTGGCGATGTCGTCGTTCACGTCGTTTCCTCCATTCTCCAGGGGGACGGCTTCTGCGGCCGTCCTAACGCCCCTTCCATGGCCTTACCGGCCCTTCCAGAGCTTTACCGACCCTTCCAGATTGGCTTGCGCTTCTCGGCAAAGGCGCGGAGCCCTTCGGTACGATCCTCGGCCTCGAAAGCGATTGCCGCGATCGGCGCCTGCTCGGTCCAGCCCTCCTGATCGGTCCAGTTGGCCGACTGGAACATGATCTCCTTCGACGCGGCAAGAGCGGTCGGCCCATTGACCAGGAGAGACTCGGCCAGAGCGATCGCGTCGGCCAGTGCCTGCCCGGGCTCGGCGATGCGGTTCACCAGGCCCCAGCGCTCGAAGAAGGCGGCATCGCGGAAGCCGCCCGTCAAGGCCAGCTCCATCGCCACATGGTAGGGAATGCGACGCGGCAACCGGAACAAGCCGCCGCCCACGGCCGCCACGTTGTGCCGGACTTCGGGCAGGCCCATCTTGGCATCGCGGGCCGCGACGATCAGGTCGCAGGACAGGCAAAGCTCCAGCCCACCACCTACGGCATAGCCTTCGACCGCCGCGACCAGTGGCTTGCGCGGGGGACGCTTGAAGAGGCCGAAGCCGCCGCGGCTGGTGACCGCCCGCTCGCCGCGCGCCACCGCCTTGAGATCGGCACCGGCCGAGAAGGTGCCGCCGGCACCGGTGACGACACCGACGAAGAGTTCGTCGGTCGCATCGAGCAGGTCCATGGCGGCGTGCATGGCCTGGGCGGAGACCGAGTCGAAGGCATTCTTCGCCTCGGGCCGGTTGATGGTGACGACCAGGATATGGCCGCGACGTTCGGTGAGAATTCGGTCACTCATTTCGTAGGACTCACATTGCAGGAGAGAAGCCGGGATCGAAGGGCGCCAAGGCACCCGTCCATCAGGTCGTGAGATTGCGCTTGAGCGCGGTGACGAAGGTGTTGCGCAGAGACGAGACGTCGAGGGGGTCGGGATCGATCAGGCATTGCGTGACGACGCCCCGCATCGAGGACAGGATCAGGACCGACCAGGCATCGACGTCGATGCTGCGGCGGATCTCGCCGTTGGCGATACCGGCGCGGAGCGCGACCTCGACGGATTTCACCGCGTCGCGATTCAGCTTGACCACGGTGTCGGCGATGACCGGGTTGTGCAGCGCGCCGCTCAGGACCGTATGCAGGGCCCGCAGCATCGTCCGATCGTCGCGGCAGGCGTCGAAGTAGACGTCGATGCCGGCGATCAGGTTCGCCAGGCCGCGCCGGTGACCGCCGACGCGGGCTTCCAGCCTGGCGAAAAACCATTCGCGGATGTAGCGGGCGACGGCCGCCAGAAGATCGGGCTTGGAGCCGAAATAGTGCGCCGGCAAGCCGCGGCTGTAGCCCGCCGCCTCGCCGGCATCGGCCAGGGTGAAACCGTCGAGACCTTTCTCCGCCACCAGCCGAACCGCGGCATCGAGGATCGAGCGTTCGGCTTCCTCGCGCCGCTCGGCCTGGGTGCGCCGCTGCTTTGCGGCGGCAGAAGGTGCGGTCGCCGCACTCATGGATCCCCTCCTATTGACAGGAGCCTCTCAAATATTTATTTGTCGGTCAACAAATATCTTTGAGGAAGCGACGATGCAGCTGGCTCCGACCTACACCGCCGACCACGAACAGTTCCGCACCACCGTGCGTCGTTTCATCGAGAAGGAGATCGCGCCGCACCACGCGCAATGGGAGAAGGACGGCATCGTGAGCCGCGATCTCTGGCGCAAGGCGGGCGCGGCCGGCCTGCTGCTGACCGACATCCCCGCCGAGTATGGCGGCGGCGGCGCGGATTTCCTGACGATCAACGTCATGGCCGAGGAGATGGCGCGCGGCGTGTACTCGGGGCCGGGCTTTCGCGTGCATTCCGACATCGTCTCCCGCTACATCCTCCATTACGGCAGCGAGGAGCAGAAGCAGAAGTGGCTGCCCCGCATGGCGAGCGGCGACGTCGTGGGCGCCATCGCCATGACCGAGCCCGGCACCGGCAGCGACCTGCAAGGCGTACGCACGGTAGCGGTGCGCGACGGCGACGACTACGTCATCAGCGGCCAGAAGACCTTCATCACCAACGGCCAGCATGCCGACCTGATCATCGTCATCTGCAAGACCGACAGCTCCGCCGGCGCCAAGGGTGTCACGCTCATCCTGGTCGAAGGCGATCGGCCGGGCTTCAGCCGCGGCCGCAACCTCGAGAAGATCGGCCTGAAGGCGCAGGACACGTCCGAGCTCTTCTTCGAGAGCGTGCGCGTGCCCGTGACCAACCGGCTGGGCGACGAAGGCCGCGGCTTCATCTATCTGATGCAGGAGCTGCCGCGCGAACGGCTGCTGATCGGCATCGGCGCCGTCGCCGCCATGGAAGCGGTGCTCGGCTGGACCCTGGACTACGTCAAGGAGCGCAAGGCCTTCGGCAAGGCGATCATCGACTTCCAGAACAGCCGCTTCAAGCTCGCCGAGGTCAAGACCGAAGTGAAGATCGCCCGCACCTTCCTCGACCACTGCACGGCACTGCATCTCGAGGGCAAGCTCGACGTGCCCACCGCCGCCATGTGCAAGTACTGGCTGACCGAGACCTACGGCCGTGTCGTCGACACCTGCCTGCAGCTGCACGGCGGCTACGGCTACATGTGGGAGTATCCGATCGCCCGCGCCTATGCCGACGCCCGCGTCGCGCGCATCTACGGCGGCGCCAACGAGATCATGAAAGAGATCATCGGCCGCAGCCTCTGAGGGCACCAACCATGGAAGCGCTCCTGAAGCCCACGCTCTATGCCGCGGACGGCACCCTGCAGGGCGGCCGCTGCACCTGCGGCCATGTCTTCTTCCCGATGCAAGGCCATGGCTGCGAGGTCTGCGGCCGCCACGGCGCCGACCTGCAGCCCATGACGCTGCAGGGGCGCGGCACGCTCCTCTCCTCGACCGTCGTGCATCTCCATGCCGACAAGGCGCGCCCCGCGCCCTTCACCATCGGCAAGATCATGCTGGCCGACGGGCCGGTCGTGCGCACCTTGCTGGTCGATGCGGCGCGCGAGGTCGAGCCCGGCACCGCGATGGCGACGACGCTCGTCGCGGTCGGCACGGGCGACGACGGGCAGGCGATCCTCGATCTGCGTTTCAAGCCGGAGGGCTGAGCATGGCCAGGACCCTGAAGGATCTACGTCCCGTCTACGTGGTGGGCGTCGGCTGGCATCGCTACCAGAACCCCAGCGACACGCCCTATGTCACCCTGGGCGTGACGGCCATCCGCGAGGCGCTGGCCGATGCCCACCTCGACTGGCCGGCCGTCGAATCGGCCTATGTGGCGACGGCCCTGCTCGGCATGGCGTCGGGACGGCCGAT
>MKRV01000268.1 GCA_001897995.1 Alphaproteobacteria bacterium 65-37
TGCCGACGGTTACGTCGTTGAACGAAGCCGGCGCGATGGTCGCGGCCATGTAGAGAAGATCGTTCATGTAGCCGAGGTTCGGCAGGCCCTGATCGGCGAATATGGCGTCGAACTGCGCCGTGAGCGCCGACCAGAGCGGCGCAACGGCGCTGGTGCCGCTGCCGCCGCGCAGCCCACCCATGTCTGCCTGCGGCACCTTGTAGTTGAGGTTGCCGCCCGACGCCCCGGCCACGTCCGGCACGCCGCGACCGGTCAGCGCCAATGGATCGGGCGTCGTGAGATGGAGGCCGAAATCGGTCTGGTACGATGGCTGCGGCTGACTGGGATCGACGCCGCCCGCGCCGAGGGAATTGTTGAGAAACCCGCCGCGATCGCCGCCCTGATCGATGATCTTGTCGCCGACCAGGTAGTTGTCGTTCCAGACGGTTTCGATCAGCCGCAGGGTCGCCTCGGGATTGGCGGCGGACGGCAGGCTCGTCAGACCGCTCGCCACCAGATTCCAGAGCGTCGGCAGATTGCCTTGCATCGCCAGAAGCGCCACGACGCCCAGCGTCGGATCGCTCGTCGCCATCGGCAGGCTGCTGAGCGACGTGCCGCCGGTGACGAGGGTGTAAGGGCTGGCGTGCATCGTATCGACGTTCGTCAGCCCGTTGGCATACTGGTCGCCCGAGCCGCCGTCGCCGACGGCGTTGACCATCGTGATGTTGCGCAGCGCCGCGTCGGTGAAGAGTTCACGGTAGGCGAAGTCGAAGGGCGAGCCCGGCGCGATGTGGGGATAGTCGCGGAAGGACGAACTGACCACCGCGGGCTTGTTCACCTCGTCCCAGAAGGCTGCCTGGTAGGCGGTGAAGGGAATGCCGCTCGCGTTCGACGCGCCGCCCGACCCGGCATAGAGGACGAGGGTCGAGGTCGGGCTTGCCGTCGTGGCCACGCCCACGTCGAGCGTGCGTTCGTTGCTGGAGTCCTGCGGGGCGCCGCCGGGCGACACGTCGACATAGGTGCCCTTCGTCGTGACGCCGGCCTTCGTTCTGTACTCGTCCGCCCGCGTCGCGAAGAGCGCGGGGTCGCCGCCCAGGTTCGTGCCCAGGTTGGGTTCGATCAGCCCGATCGTCGCGGCCTGCACCGTCTGCCACAGATCGGGCGTCGTGGCCGAGTTGAAGGGAAAATCGTAAAGAGCGGCAATCTCGTTGGGAAAGAGCTGGTTCCCGCTTGGGCCGGAATTGCCGGGACTGAGCGGCCCCTGGGGCAGTTCGGCGGCCGTCCCGGTGCCGGGATCGGCCAGGATCGACAGGAACATGGTCGTGTCGAACATCAGGCCCTTGACGCCGAGCGAGGTCAGCGTGTCGGGCAGGCTGAGATTGCCCTGCCAGAAGGAGACCGGAGTATTCGCCAGGTTGACGACGCCGGTGAGCAGGTCCGTGCCGAACAGCGTCGCGAAATTGCTCTCGTCGACCTTCACCCAGATCGTGCGCGACTCGGCCGACGAGACGTATTGCGTGGCGGTGCCTTCGGGAAACAGCGAGAGACCCATATTGGTCAACTCGGTGCGCGCCTGCTGGTAGGCCGCCGCATCGGCGCCGTAGGTCGACCACAGCGTGTTGTTGGCGTTCAGCGCTTCCAGTTGCGCCTGTCGCGCGCCCCAGTCGGCCTCTAGCAGCGTCGCCGGATCGTTGGCCCGCTCGAACACCAGCGCGACGTTGAACGCGAACGACGGGTTCGGGCCGGTGCTGCCCGGCAGCGGGGCATTGCCGCGATAGCTCGTCAAATCGAGATAGGTCGAGTTCTGAAGTTCGACGAAGGCCACTGTTCAAACTCCCTGCTTCCCGCCCGAATGGGGAAGCATCATTCGCATCCCCATTCAGATGAGGAGGTGCCGCATCTGATGCGGCGGAGGGGTCATGACCCCTCGCCGCTTCCGACCCCACCGCCCCTGATTACAGGGGCACCTCCCCATTTGAATGGGGAGGAGGATGACTTTGCCGGGCGCGCGCGCGCCCAGCGCTACACCAGCCAGCCGCTGCCCGAGGCGCTGGTGAAGTCGAGTTGCACCACGAGGTCGTTGAAGTCGTTGTCGCCGAGGCCGCGCTGGTCTTCCCAGCCCCAGGTGTTGAGACCGTAGTTCCAGATATGGCCAGTCGGTTGGCCGCTTGGGGACTCGTTGGCCTGCGCGAAGGCCCAGAAGGTGTTGCCGCTGGAAACATTGGTAAGCGTCATCGCCACGTAGTCGCCGGCATCGACGCCCTGCAGCATCGCCTGCGTGTAGTTGCCGTAGCCCGGGCCTGCGAGCGACGTGCCCGTCGTGCTGCCGCTCACGACCTGATAGGCGCGGCCTTGCGCCGCCGCGGCATAGCCCGCCTCGCCGGGATGCAGGCCATTGATAGTGCCGTTGAAATCGTCGACCCGGTAGAAGGTGAGCGACAGCGAATCCTCGCCGTTCTGGCGCACGCGCACCACGGCCTGCTGGTCGTTGGCGCCGCCCGCCGTCTCCGCCACCGCGACGGGACGCGCCACGCGCACGCCGCCGCCATCTGAGGCGAAGTCGACGAAGCCGAAGGGCGAGGTCATCGTCACCTGCGGCGTTCCCGCGTCCACGCCGTCGACGGAGACCGCGAGCGCATCGCCCGTCGCGGTCTGCACCTGCCCCAGCGTGCCCTGCGCCTGCTTGTCGAACAGCCGCACCAGATCGGGAGAGAAGTTGGACTGCAGCGACTGCTGCGCGAAGAGGCTCGTCCAGGCATAGGCCGCCGACGGGCCGCTGGAGAAGCTCTGCGTGTCGCCACCCGCGAGCACTTCGACCGTGGTGGCGGCCGTCGAGCTGGTCTGGACCAGCAGCGTTTCCGACAGCGTGGTCGTGAGGTCGCCCGACGCACCGATATCCACGATATGATGGACGCTGCCGAACGACACCTGCTCGTGCGCGATGGCGGTCAGCGCGCGCGCCAGCAGCACGCCGTTGGGCGTGCCCAGCCCCGTCGTCAAGTCATAGCCCGGACCGGCCTCGTAACCGTAGCCGGTCGGCGTCACGAAGGCCAAGATGTTGCCCTGCGGTGTCGTATAGGTCCCGTCCAGAGCGAACGAGGATGTGTTGTTGCCGATCGTGATGTCGCCGAACGAACCCGGCGCGATCGCCGCGGCGATGTAGAGGAGATCGTTCATGTAGCCCAGGTCGGACAGGCCCTGGTCGCGGAATATGGCATCGAACTGCGCCACAAGGGCGGCCCACATCGGAGAGGTGGCGCTGGTTCCCGCCCCGCTCCCCGTCCCTGTCATGTCGGCGCCCGGCACGACGTAGCGCGTATTGCCGCCCGCGAGCGCGGCCACGTCCGGCACGCCGCGGCCGGGCAGCGCCGACGGATCGGACGTCGCGAGATCGAGGCCGAACTCGGTCTGGTACGCCGGCTGCGGCTTGCTGGGATCGACGCCGCCCCCGCCGGTATTGTTGTCGAAGTAGCCTCCGTCGCTGATATTCCTGGCGATGATGTTCGTGCCGTCGACCACGTAGGTGTTCCAGACGGTCTCGATCAGCCGATCGGTCGCTTGGGGATCGGCCGCAGAGGGAATCGTCTTCAGGCCGCCGGCCACCAGTTGCCAGATCGCGGACAGATTGCCGGCCGTCGCTGCCGCCACGATGCCCTGCAAGGTCGGGTCCCCGGTCGCGATCTTCAGGCTGCTGAGCGACGTGCCGCCGCTCACGATGGCGTAGGGACTGGAATGCATTCCCTCGATGTTGGTCAGGCCGTTGGCATACTCGTCGCCCGAACCGCCGTCACCGACGGCATTGACCATCGTGATGTTGCGCAGCACCGCATCGATGTAGAGTTCCTGCTGCACGAACGCGAAGGGCGAGTCCGGCGCCACGTTGCCGAAGTCGTGCCACGACGAGCTGATGACGTGGGGCTGGTTCGTGTCGTCCCAGATGGCGGCCTGATAGGCAGTGAAGGCGAGCGACATCGCGCCCTCTGTGTCGCCCGACCCGGCATAGAGGACGGTCTTGGACTTCGGACTCACCGTCGCGACGACGCCCACGTCGAGCGCACGTTCGCCGCTGCTGTCGTTCGCGGCGCCGCCGGGTTGCCAGCCGATGTAGGTACCGGGCTCGTGAAGGTCGGCGACGTTCTTCCTGTACTCGTTCGTCAGAGCCTCGAAGGTCCCTTTGGAATCGGCGGGAAGCTTCGTGCCGTAATTGGGTTCGACCAGCCCGATCGTCGCGGTCTCGACCGTCTTCCACAGCTCCTTCGTCGTGTCCGAATTGAACGGGTAGTTGTAGATGACCGCGAGATCGTTGGGATTGATCTGGTCCACCTGGGGCACGGAATTGCCGGGGCTCTGCGCGCCCTGGGGCAGCACGACGCCCGTCGCGCCGGGGTCGGCGGCGAGAAGCTGCGCAAAGTCGTTGGTGTCGAAGAACACGCCCTTGACGCCGCGCGAGGTCAGCGTGTCGGGCAGGTTGAGATTGTCCAGCCAGAAGGTGACGTCGTTGCCCTGCTCGTCCTTGCCCCTGTGGAGGAAGTTGCCGAACAGCGTGTGGAAATTGTCCTGGTCAACCTTCAGCCAGATGGTGCGCGACTCGGGCGAGGAGACATATTGCTGGTTGTTGCCTTCAGGAAACAGCGTGAAGCCCAGATTGGTCAGCTCCGTGCGCACCTCCTGATAGGCCGTCGGGTCGGCGCCGTAGGTCGACCACAGCGTGTTGTTGGACTTCAGCGTTTCCAGTTGCGCCTGCCGCGCGCCCCAGTCGGCCTCCAGCAGCGCCGTCGGATCGTTGGCCCGTTCCATCACCAGCGCGACATTGAACGAGAACGACTCGTTCAGACTGGTGGGGGTCGGCAGCGGGGCGTTGCCGCGATAGCTCGTCAGGTCGAGATAAGTGGAGTTGGCAAGTTCATGGTAGACTGTTACCGCCATGGCCTCTGATCCCCGCTCCTGATTCTACTCGTAAGAGTTGCGCGAGATTCTGTTCGGCATCAAACACTACAGCGACTGGTGACACAACGAGAGTGACCGGTTTGTGGCTCGTCCTTCGAGATGATGCATCGCAAGCCTCCCCCTGCTGGCGCCACGATCAGCTCAAACGAGCCAGCCGTGACCCGAGGCGCTGGTGAAATCGAGCTGGACCACGAGGTCGTTGAAGTCGTGGTCGCCGCCGCCCTTGGTATCTTCCCAGCCCCAGGTGTTGAGGCCGTAGTTCCAGATGTGAGCGACGGACTGTCCGTTCACCTGCTCATTGGCCTGCGAGAATGCCCAGTAGGTCTGGCTGCTGGAGACGTTGGTGAGCTTCATGGCGATGAAGTCGCCGGCATTGATGTTCTGCAGCATCGCCTGCGCATAATTGCCGTAGCCCGGCCCGGCGAGCGAGGTGCCGCCGCTCGCGAGTTGATAGGCCCGTCCGTCCGCGGCAGCCGCGTAGCCGGCTTGCCCGGGCTGCAGGCCGTTGATGGTGCCGGCATAGTCGTCGACCTTGTAGAAGGACACCGAGAGGGAATCCTCACCGTTCTGACGCACCCGAACGACCGCCTGCTGGTCGCTGGCACCGCCCGCCGTCTCGGCCACGGCGATCGGTCGTGCCACCCGCACCACGCCCTCGCTCGACATGAAGTCGGCGAAACCGAAGGCACTGGTGAGGCCTGCCTGAGCTGCCTGCCCCTCCTGCCCATCGATCGACACCGAGAGCTCCTGCCCCGCCCCGACGTAGCGTTGCACCTCGGCACCTTGCCCCTGCTTGTCGAAGAGACGCACCAGAGCCGAATCGAAGTCTGGATTGAGCGACTGCATCGCAAGCCGGCTGGTCCAGGCATAGGTATCCGACGCACCGCTCGTATAGTCGAAGCCGCCAGCCCCCAAGCTCACGTCCACATTGGCGCCACCCGCCGACATGGTTTGGAACAGGAGGCTTTGCGCCGTGCCGCTGGTCCAGCCGTCCGCCAGGCTGCCGTTCACTACGTCGGGCACGTCGTCGAAATACATCTGCGCATGCGCGACCGCGCTCAAGGTGCGTGCCAGCACCGTGCCGTTGGGCGAGCCAAGCCCCGAGACCAGGTCGTAGCCCGGCCCGGCGTAGTAACCGAAGCCGGTCGGCGTGATGTTCACCATGTCGCCGGCATAGCTTTCGGTAGTGTACGACCCGCCGAAAACGAACGACGAGATGTTGTTGCCCATCGTCAGGTCGTTGAACGACGCCGGCGCGATCGCCGAAGCCGTGTAGAGCAGGTCGTGGGCGTAACCAAGATCGGGCAGGCCCTGATCGCCGAAGATCGTGTCGATCTGCGCGATCAGCGATGCCCAAAGCGGCGACGCGGCGCTGGTGCCGTAATAGTGGCCTTCCGTAAAGCTCATGTTGGCGTTGGCCAACTGGTAGCTGGCGTTGCCGCCGGCATTGGCCGTGACGTCGGGCGCGCCGCGGCCGACCTCTGCCAAGGGGTCGCTGGTCGTCGGATTGAGGCCGTACGCGACCTGATAGGACGGCACCGGTTGGGTCGGATCGACGCCGCCGTTGGTCGTCGTGTTCTTCATGTAACCGCCGTGGAAATTCTCCGTGCCGCTGATCACGGTTCCGGCGACGTTGTAGTAATTCCAGGGCGTCTCGATGAAGAACTGAAACTGGTCGGTCGACATGTTGGCCGGCAGGATATCGAGCCCGCCGACGACGAGTTGCCAGATCGTCGCCATGTTGCCGGCAAGCGCCGGCGCCACGATCGCGTTCACCAGAGTGGGATCGAGTTCGGCCGCACCCAGCGACGACAGCGAACTGCCGCCGACCAGCAGGCTGTAGGGCTGCGTGCAATTGTATTCGAGATTGGTCAGGCCGTTGCCGATCTCCTCGCTCGATCCGCCGTCACCGAGCGCCGTCACGGCCGTCTGATTGGCCAGTACCGTGTCGACATATAGCTCCCAGTAGGCGCGATAGAACGGCGAATTGGGCGACATGCTCTGTGCGTCGCCGAAGGAATCGGACCAGGCCACGACCCTTTCGACACCCTCACCCGGAAAGGTCGCGCTCTGGATTGCCGTGTAGGTCGAAGCCTGCGCGCCGCTGCTCACCAGGCCCGAACCGTTGAACAAGGCGATGTCGCTGTTGGGATTGACGCCGGCCACGATGCTGACGTCGAGCGAGCGCTCGCCCGCGCTATTGTCGAAGACCTGGCCGTTGGCGCCCTGCACCGTCACCACGCCATCCCCGCTCTGGCCGATGTCGGAGAGATACTTCGTCAGCTTCTCCTGGAAGGTCGTTCCCATCTGATCGCCGGGCAGCGCCGAGCCGATGCCGGGTTCGATCAGACCGACCTTCTTGGTCTGCACCGCCGCACCATCGAGCGGGAAATTGTACTGGGCCGCCATATCCTGCGGCACGAGGTTGGTCGCCTCCGAAGGCGGCGCGCTGTTGCCCAGGCTCTGCGGCCCTTGGGGCAGGGTCACCGACGCGCCCGGCGCCATGTTCGATCCCGGCGGCGCGATCGAGGTGTCGATCCATAGGCCTGCCACCTTAAGGGCCTGCGGCAGCGAAAGATTGCCGTGCCAATAACCGCTCAGGTCGCCATTGGTCGCCTCGTACTGCCCGGTATTGAACAGCTTCTCGAATTCCGCAGGTGTCGCGACCTGAACCCAGACGGTGCGCGACTCGGCCGATGTCACGTAGTTGCTGTTGCTGGCGTCGAGGACTGTGAAGCCAAGCGTGTTCTTCAGATAGTCGACCGTTTGATCGAACTGCGCCTTGTCGGCTCCGTAGGTCGACCACAACGCGCTGTCGGCGTTGAGGTCCTTCAGCGCCTGCTGGCGGCTCGCCCAATTGCCGGCCAGCAGATCGGTCGGATCGTTGGCTCGCGGAAGCACCAGCGCGACATTCGTGTAGAAGGACTCACCGGAAGGGATCCGGCTTTCTCCGGTGAAGCCGTAGGCATCCGGCACCGTCGTGGCGTCCGTGATGCGATAGCTGGTGAAGTCGAGATAGCTCGAATTCTCGATGGGAGTATAGGTGATCGACGAGGCCACGTTCGACGCTCCACGACGCTTCTTGATACTCCTTTCTTATCGGTTCCTATCGCATCGGCCAATGGCATCCTTGGCCCGTCCGCATTGGCCGAAAGCGTCGTCTGCCAAGATTGTGGCCTCGACGCCGCCGACACGGCCTAGGAGGCGAGCAGCTTCGCCTTGACGTCGGCCTTCAACACCTTGCCAACCTTCGAGCGTGGCAGATCCGGCCAGACCTCGATCTGCTTGGGCGCCTTTACGCTGCCGATGCGCCGCTTGACGAAAGCCGTGACCTCGGCCGGATCGATCGCGCGACCGGGCCGTGCTTGCAGCACCGCCACGATGCGCTCGCCCCATTTGGCGTCGGGCACACCGATCACGGCGCAGTCCTGGATGGCCTCGTGTGCCTGCAGCGCCTGCTCGACCTCGACCGAATAGACGTTGAAACCACCGGTGATGATCATGTCCTTGGCGCGATCGACGATGTAGAGAAAGTTGTCGGCATCGAGGTAGCCGATGTCGCCGGTATGGTGCCAGCCGTACGCCGACGCCTCGGCCGTCGCTTGCGGGTTCTTGTAGTATCCCTCCATCACCAGCGACCCGCGGACCACGATCTCGCCGCGTTCGCCGGTCGGCAACAGCCTGCCTTCCTTGTCCATGATACCGACCTGCACCAGCGGCCCGATGCGCCCTGCGGACGCCAGCCGCTCGGTCGCGATCGAGCCGTCGGCATTGTAGTGGTCCTTGGGAGCCATCATCGACACCATCATCGGCGCCTCGGTCTGGCCGAAGAGTTGCGCCATCGGCCCGATCTTCTGCAGCGCTTCGGCCAGCCGTGCCGGCGAGATCGGCGCAGCGCCATACCAGAAGCATTGCAGCGAGCCGAGATCGGCAGCGCCGAGCTTCGGGTGATCGAGCAGCATGTAGATCACCGTCGGCGGCAGAAAGGTGTGGGTGACTTTGTACTGCCCAACGAAGTCCAGGAACTGGCCGATATCGGGATGGTGCATGATCACCACCCGCCCGCCCAAGGTCATGATCGGGAAACAAAGGACGCCCGCGGCATGGGTGAGCGGTGCGAACGCGAGATAGACCGGTCGGCCCTCGAAGGGATAGCCCATGAGCGTGAGGGCCGTCATGGCTTCGAGATTTCGGCCCGACAGCATCACGCCTTTGGGCGTGCCGGTCGTGCCGCCGGTGCCGGGCAGCATGGCGATGTCGTCGATCGGCGCGCGCTCGAACGGCGTCTCATCGACTGTCTCGAGCCACTGTTCGAAAGACCCCGCGAAAGGCAAGCTGCGATCGAGACAGACGATCTTCACGAGCTTGGGCAGGTCCGGCAGCATGCGTTCGACCATGGCCGCGAAGTCGCTGTGAAAGATCAGCAACCGGCAGTCGAAGGCATCGAGGATGAAGCGGTTCTCCGCCGCCTCGTTGCGCGGATTGATCGGGCACCAGACCGCGCCGGCGCGGCTGATGCCGAACACGCAGGAGAAAGCCAGCGGATCGTTGCCCGACAGGATGGCGACCTTCTCGCCCGCCGCCACGCCCGCGGTCACGAGCCCGCGCGCCACGCGGTAGCTCAGCGCCTGGACCTCGCGGTAGGACAAGGTCCGATCGTCCATCGTGAGGCAGGGCGCGTCGCCGCCGAGCGACGTGCCCTTGTCGAGATAGTCGACGAGCCGCACGGCCTGCCTCAGTCGTGCACGGTGAGGATTGGCTTCGACACCAGGCCGAAGGCGCGCAGCTGTCCCAGCAGCTCGCGATGGCCGAAGGCCTGGCAGCCCGAGGCGAAGCCGGCGCGGCGCGGCGGCGCCTGCAGCAGCGAGTAGGCCGCGTAGGCTTGCAGTACGCCTGTCTGCTTGTAGTTGCAGTTGCCATGGATGACGCAGTGCGCACGGCCTAGTGGCCCCGAAGCATGCACCGAATCGATCGAGATGTTGAGCCGCGGATTCTCGCGCGGCGGCATGGCGGCCTGCACCGTTGCGGCAATGTCGGCCAGGGCCTTTTCCTGCTGGTCGGGCGGCAGGGGCTTGATCTTCTCCTTCACCATGTGCTGGGTCTGGACTACGCCCTGCATGACTTCGCGCTGCAGCACGCCACCCAGCACGCTGCAATTGGCAACCCGCGGATCGTTCTTGAACCAGACCGGATGGGCCGTGCCCCCCCAGGGAACCGCGATGGCCCCCTGGTGCTGACCCGGCACCGTCACCTCATAATTCGTCGTGACGTCCCATTCGACGAACTTGTTCTGCTCCAGGCGATACCAGTTGGCCTTCAGGATGGTGAAGATCGTCTGGGTCGAGGCGTAGGTCGGAAAGCCCTTCCAGAAGACCAGGATGTCGAGTGTGTCGAGGCCCGGCGTTTCGAGGCAGATGTTCGCGGCGATTTCGCCGGTCGTGTACATCTGTGCGAGATCTGGCGACAGCAGTAGTCCCTTTTTTGCGAAGGCATCTCCCCAGGTCTGCTGTGCGTGCAGCACCCAGTCCTGCTCGCCGGTCGTGTCGGTGTAATGGCAGCCCGCCGCCAGGCAGGCCTCGACCACTTCGCCGCCATACTTGATGAATGGCCCGACCATGTTGGAGACGACCTTGGCGCCCTTGAAGAGCTCGGTGAGCGCCTTCACGTCGTGCTTCACTTCGACGACTTCGTAGTCCGCCGTCTCGATGCCCGGCACCTTGTCGAGCACGGCCTGGACCTTCGCCTTGTCGCGGCCGGCAGCAATGAAGGGCACGTTGTATTCGCGCAGATATTCGCAAACGAGACGGCCGGTGTAGCCGTTGGCGCCGTAAACGACGACGGGACGCTTGTCAGCCATTGGATCCTCCCCCTCTTCTCGTCAAATTTCGTCTGGTCAAATCTCGTTCGGTCACATGCCCATGCCGCCATCGACCGGCAGCCCGATACCCGTGACAAAGCGAGCGTCGTTGGAGGCGAGGAACACTGCGGCATCGGCGATGTCGCCCACTTCGGCGAGACGGCCGAGCGGCGTCCGTTCGATGACCGAACCCACGGCAGCGTTGGCGTCCGGCGCGAGCCCCAGACGCACGATATCGCCGGCGAGCTGCATGCCCATGTCGGTCGGAATGAGGCCGGGGTAGATGCAGTTGACCCGCACCCCGTAGCCCAGTTTGCCCGCTTCCATGGCGGCGACCCGTGTCATGCGATCGACCGCCGACTTGGTGCCGGAGTAGCCGGCGATCGAGGGAAACGCGATGGTGGCCGCGACCGAGGCGATGTTGATCACGGCGCCGCCCTTGCCCGCCGCCCCGCCCGGCCGCATGGCGCGGAAGGCATGCTTCATGCCGAGCGCGGTCCCGACGATGTTGACGTCACACATACGCCGCAGATCCTCGGCCTTCACATCGACCACCAGTGACGTGATCTCGATGCCTGCGTTGTTGATCAGGATATCGAAGCCGCCCAGCGTCGCGACGGTGGCCGCGGCTGCCTTCTCCCATTGCGCATCGTCGGTGACATCGAGCGCGACGAAGCCGCTCTTGGCGCCGGATTTCCCGAGACTCGCCGCGGTCTGCTTACCGAGATCGCCGAGGATGTCGCCGATCATCACCGAAGCGCCTGCCTGGGCCAGCGCCTCCGCAATCGAGGCGCCGATACCGCGCGCTCCGCCCGTCACCAGGGCACAACGACCCTCGAGTCTCTTGCCGCTCATGCGTTCCTCCTTGGAAGCCTTTGGCTACCTTCTTTCGTTGCGCGGAGCTTCCGAGAGATTTGGACGACTGTCAAATAATAACTAGACGGTTGTCTAAATTCCGCATTTCGAGGACAAGAGTCCCCCGGGAGGAACCGACAGTATGGTTCAGCAGCTTTTGGCAGAGCGGCCTCGCAAGGGGCAGCGCCTGCCGGTCGACAAATTCAACGCGCGTCGCGTCGAGCTCGCGGAGGCGGCAATCGCCACGCTGGCCGAGCTCGGCTATGCCCGCACCAGCTTGCGCGAGATCGCCCAGAAGTCGGAGTTCACGCATGGCGTGCTGCACTACTATTTCAACGACAAGATCGACCTGATCAGCTGCTGCGTGCGCCACTACAAGGCGCAGTGCGTGACGCGCTACGATGAGGTGACCACCACGGCCCGCAACAGAGAGGAGCTGATGGCCGGCTTCCTCGACAAGCTGGGCGAAACCCTGCGCACCGAAGCGCACATGCATCGCCTGTGGTACGACTTGCGCTCGCAGGCTCTGTTCGAGGACGCATTCCGCAGCGACGTGATCGAGATCGACAAGAGCCTGGAGAAGATGGTGTGGCGGGTCGCCGAGAAGTTCGCTTCGTTCGAGCGCAAGAAGCCCACCCTTTCGCCCGCGGCGCTCTATGCGTTGTTCGACGGGCTGTTCCAGCAGTATCTGCTGAAGCATCTCTCGGGTGACCGAAAAGCCGTTTCCGGCCTGCAAACCGAGATAAAGCGTCTGCTGCCCGCCTTGGCATAAGGCGGGTGACGACCCATCGCCGGACGCGCGAGCCCCCTCGCCCCGAGGCGGCTTAGCGTGCCGGAGCCTGGCTGGTTTGCGACACTGTGGGCCCCGGCTGCACCATCGCCTCGCCATAATCGCTGGGCTAATTTCGAGGCCCCATGCCCGGCGATACCACGCTGATCGTCACCACCCGCAGCGGCGTGCGCCCCCTGGGCGTGCGCGGTGAGCCGCTGCACAATGCAGCGCCACAGCTGCGCCGCGTGCTGCAGCGCCGGCTGGGGAGCGAGGCCGCCGATCTGCTGGCCGAGCCGCAGGTCCACGAGGACGGCAAAGCGATCGACTGGTATGCCGGCTGGCCAGGGCCTGTTCGTCCCGTCGACACCCTGACCGTCGCCGAGCGGCAGCAGGTCATGGCCGGGGTCGAGCGCACCTTGGCGGAAATCCGGCGGTTGGGCGACGAACTGGCCGGACACGGCCCGCGCGAGGAGACGGGCGTCGTCGGCCTCTCGCTGCAGCTCGCCGCACGTCTTCCCGCCCCGTCCTTCGTCTTCCTGGTGGGCGACCGTCCGGTGATCGTGGCCTGGGGCTACGAAAAGGATGCCGCGCCCGCACTGCCGCCGGCCGGCGTCAACCGCGTCCCCGAACGGCGTTCGGTACTTCAGGCGCCAGCAACGCAGGGGGCGGTACTGCAGGCCGGGCCGCGTCCGATCGCAACGGCGACGCTGCCGGTCGCTGGCGGCATTCCCTGGGTGCGCACCCTGGTCCTGGCCCTGCCCCTTCTCCTGCTGCTGATCGGTGCCGCCTGGCTCCTGCGCAGCCTGTTGCCGGTCGAACCGGCTCTCGACATCGCCACGCGCGAAGGCCCTGATGCGCCGCCGCCCATCGCGGCGCCCGATCGCCTGCCTCTCCTGAAAGCCTCGCTGTCCGGCGAACAGACACGCAGCAAGGCCCTCAAGGCCGAGCTGGCGATGGCAGAGGCCGAACTCAAGAAGCGTATCGCCAGCTGCAAGCCGCCGGAAGCCTCCAAGCCGCCGCCGCAAGTGGCCATCGCCCCGCCGCCGCCGGCACCGCCGAAAGTCACGCCGCCTCCCGCGCCGCAGCCGCCGCCCCGCAATCCCAACGACAACCGCCTGCGCTTGCCCTCGGGCCCGACCAACAACTACGCCTTCATGGAGGGGTGCTGGCGGACCGACCCGTTCCGGCACGAGGCGGTGCAGATGCAGCCTGGCATCTCCTCGTATTGCTTCGACGCCAGCGGCAATGGCCGCCTGGAATGGCGGCGGGGGCGCACGGCCTGCCGGACCAACGCGCAGGCGCGCTTCTCCGGCGCCGTGCTGGCGCTGCGCGACACCGACTCGACGTGCAATGACGGATCGCGTTGGTTCGCCGACCAGCTCGTCTGTCACCGCGGCGCCGACAATGTCGCGCAATGCAGCGGCAACTCCCGTGACGCGTTCGGCCGGTCGATTTCCTGGACGGTCAACCTGCACAAGCTGAACTGATCTCGACGCCTCGCTCAGGGCGTGGCGATGCCGTCCGCGAGTTGGTACCAGCCGTGGCGCCGCCCGGACCAGAAGAGTGCGGCCGGTGGTGCGAAGTCCGAATCGGTAAAGCAGCCAACCGAAACCACGATATCGTTGGGAATCACCTCGGCCTCCATGAACAGGAGCGTGCCGCAGGTCGGGCAGAATGTCTGTTCGATCCAACGGCCGGCGTCGCTGCCGCGACGCCACGAACGGCGCTCGCCGGTGACGTCCATGATGGCCGTCTTGGGATACTTCGCCCGATAAGCGAAGGCGCTGCCGGTGGCGCGCTGGCACTCCTGGCAGGCACAGGCATAGACGCTCGTCGGCTCACCCGCGAGTGTGAGCTTCAGGCCGCCACAGGCGCAACTTGCCGTTCTCGTCCGTGCCGTTCTCGTCGTCGTGTTGGTCTTGGTCATGGCGTCCCATATGGGACGCAGAAGGGGACTGTAAACCACCTACCTCGAGGTAAGCCGCCTCTTCTCCCAGCTCCTGCGCAGCCGTTCGACGAGGTGCGCGGTACGTCCATCGAGGGGTGTGTAGACGGTGAGCCGCAGGTCCGCCGTTTCGTCGGCAACGAAGTTGGTCTGCTCGAACTCCATGGTTCCGACCTTGGCCGAGTGAAAGCGTTTGGTGGCCAGCGGACGACGCGCCACATCCTGCTCGGCCCACCATCGGTGAAACTCCGGACTGACGCCGCGAAGTTCGTCGATCAGCGCAAGGAAGTCGCGATCGTCCCGCCGCCGGCCGAATTCGAGGCGAAAGCGCGCGACCATGCCCCGTGCATCGGCTTCCCAGTCGGGGATGGCGGCGCGATGATCGGCGCTGGCGAAGACCAGCCAGAGCATGTTGCGCCGCTCGGCCGGAACCGCCGAGAGATCGCCGAACACGGCGGAAAGCGAACTGTTCCAGGCAATGACGTCCCAGCGCGGCGTGGCGAGGTAGGCAGGACCGGCCAGGCTTTCGAGCAGACGCCGATGCGCCGGCGTCACCTCGGGCAATGCCCGCACGGCAAGCGGTGGTGGCCGGTTCTGTGCCAGGATGAAGAGATGGGTGCGCTCGGCCTCACCCAGACGCAGGGCGCGCGCGATGCGCTCGAGCACCAGGGCAGAGACCTGGATGTCGCGTCCCTGCTCAAGCCATGTGTACCAGGTGATCCCGACGCCGGCGAGCAACGCGACCTCTTCACGCCGCAGTCCCGGCGTGCGCCTCCGGGTAGTCGACGGCAGGCCGACCTCCTGAGGCGCGAGCCGCGCCCGTCGGCCTTTCAGGAAGGCCGCGAGATCGTCGCGTCGCGAGGCCGGTGACGAGGCTGATGATGAGGCAGGTGTTGTAGATACCAGGATAAGCCCTTCTCTAGTGCCGGCATAACCTGCTGCCAAACTGGCCTCCAGGCAACTTCCCGGAGGACATCTCATGGACAACGAAACGCTCAAGGCCAGCATCGTCGAGTTTCGGCGCCGGCTCTATGTCGACCACGACCTCACTGCAATCGACAGGTACCTCCATCCCGAGTTCCGCAGCCACAACGCCCTGGTCGAGCCCGGCCGCGACGGCTATCGCGCCTTCGCCGCAGGCTTCCACCAAGGCCTGCCCGACATGACACCCGACTTCCGGCATGTGCTGGCCGACGGCGATCGCGTCGTCACCTTCATCCACTGGCAGGCGACCCACACAGGCCCCTTCCGCGGCATTCCGGCCACCGGCAAGAAGCTCGCCTTCGAGACGGCCGACCTCTTCCGTGTCGAGGACGGCCTCTTCATCGAACACTGGGACATCGTCGACCGGCTGCCGGTCGCCACGACGCTCGGGATGTTCAGGTAGCGACCGCGGCGAGCCGCCGACCTAGGCGCGGCAATGCATCAAGGCCATACGGCGGCAGGTCGCGACGACCTCGCCGCGCTGGTTGGTCGCCGTATGCTCGAACTCGACCAGGCCCTGGGTCGGCCGCGACTTGCTGGGGCGCACGGCGAGCACCTTGGTATGGGCTTTGAGCGTGTCGCCATGGAAGACGGGCTTGGGGAACTTGACCTCGGTCATGCCGAGATTGCCCACCGTGGTGCCGAGGGTGGTGTCGTGGACCGACATGCCGATCAGGATGGCGAGCGTGGCGAGGCTGTTGAACAGCCGCTGCCCGAACTCCGTATTGGCCGAAAAGTGCGCATCGATGTGCAGCGGCTGCGGGTTCATGGTCATCAGGCTGAACATGGTGTTGTCCGCCTCGGTCACGGTGCGGCTGAGCGCATGATGGAATTCCTGTCCGACGTGGAAATCCTGGAAATAGAGGCCGGCCATCGTCTGCTCCTGTCGTGGTGATCTGTCGGGATTCGTCGGTGGGTCATTCGGCCTGAATGCCGGCCTGCTTCACCTGTTCGCCCCAGCGCCCGTACTCGGTCTCGACGAAGGTGGCGAACGAGGCGCCGAACAGCGGGGCGGCCTCCATGCCGATCTTGGCGAGCTTCTCGCGGACCTCGGGCGAGGCGATCGACTTCTCGAGCTGCTCGGTCCACCACAGGCGTGCCGGCTCGGCGAGCTTCGCGGGACCGTCGATGCCGATCCAGCCGGTGAGAACCGCACCGGCAATGCCGAGCTCGGCCACGGTCGGCACGTCGGGCAGGATCGACGACCGCTTCTCGGCCATCAGCGCCACCGCCTTCAGCGTGCCGTGCTGCACATGCCCCAGCACGGCGCCAAGATCGGAGGCCACGTAGTCGATGCGCTGGCCGAGCAGATCCATCAGGGCCGCCGGCTGGCCCTTGTAGGGGATCGGCCGCCCGTCGAGCCCCGCGACGCGGCCGAACGTGGCGCCCGCCACCTGCCCCGTGCCCGAGCCATAGCCGTAGGTAAGGTCGCCGGGCTTGGCCTTCGCCGCGGCGACCAGCGATGCGACATCCTTGTAGGCGCCGGCCGAGGCCGTGACGACGGCGATGTCGAACCGCACCAGGCGGCCGACATGGCTAAGCTTCGTCACCGGCTCCAGCCCCTGCAGCGCGCGCAGCAGATGCGGGCCCGAGGAATGCGTGGCGCTGGAACTCGGCATCATCGTGTAGCCGTCGGGGTCGGCCTGCTCGACGATCTGCATGCCGATGGCGCCCAGCGCCCCCGGCCGATTGTCGATCACGATCACCGCCCCCGTACGCTTGCGGATATCGTCCATCACCACGCGCGAGACTTCGTCGATGCTGCTGCCTGCCGGGAAGCCGACCACGAACTTGATCGGCTTCGCAGGAAAGGTCTGCGCCGTGGCGACGGTCGGCAGCAAGACGGCAACGGCCGCGAGCAGGGCTTTACCAAGCATCTTCATGTCAGCTTCCGTTCGACAGGAGTTCGTCTGTGTGTTCGCCCAGGGCGGGTGCATGGCGGCGCACCGTGGCGGGCGTCCCCGAGAAATGGATCGGGAAGCCGGCCTGGATCAGCGATCCCTCCGTCGGATGCTCCACCCTCTTCCAGAAGCCGATCGCTGCGAGGTGCGGATCGTCGAGCAGGTCGTCGAATGAATTGACGGGTGCAAAGGGGATGTCGGCATCCTGCAGCAGCGTGATCCACTGCGCCGTGCTGCGCTTCTTCAGCGCCTGTTCCACGATCTCGTAAAGCGGAGCGAAATGGCGGCTGCGTGCCACCGCCGTGGCAAAGCGATTGTCGGCGAGGAGCTCGGGTGCCCCGACCAGCTCGAAGAACCGCTTCCACTGAGCGTCAGTGTAGGGCACCACGCCGATGAAGCCGTCAGTGGTTGCGAACGGCTTGCGGAAGGCATTCAGCAGGCGCGAATAACCAGCTGCCCCTTCCGGCGGCACGAAAGTCAGGCCCGCCAGATGCTCGACGGCGAGGAAAGACACCATGCATTCAAACATCGGCACTTCGATCGCCTGGCCGCGGCCGGTACGTTCGCGGGCGAAGAGCGCCGCGGTGATCGCGTTGGCGACGTAGAGGGCGACGGCCTTGTCGGCAACGACCGTGTTCACGTAGCGCGGCGCTTCGCTGCCGGCGCTGCCTTGCAGCCAGGCTAGGCCGCAAGCCGCCTGGATCGTGTCGTCGACGGCGGCTCGGCCGCCATAGGGGCCGCGCTCCGAATAGCCATAGCAACCGCAATGGATCAGGCGCGGATGGGTCTCGGTCAGGCGCTCCGCATCGAGACCGAGGCGCCGCAACGCCGGTGCACGCATGTTGGAAACGAAGACATCCGCCTTGCCCAGCAGGGACAGCAACTGCTCGATCCCGCCAGCCGACTTCAAGTCCAATACGACGCTACGCTTGTTGCGGTTCAGGTTCAGATAGGTGTGGCTCATGCCGTGATGCCGCTGCGGCGTCACATGCCGGAACACATCGCCTTCGCGCTGCTCGACCTTGATGACGTCCGCGCCCATGTCGCCCAGCATCTGGGTCGCCATCGGCCCCATGCCGACGCTCGTGACGTCGACGACCGTCACGCCGTCCAATGCGCCGCCTGCCATGCCGCTCTCCTATGATCTGCTGTGTGCCGTCAGGTCCGCTGCGGCGCGCGCCAGCGCGGCGCCCAGTTGATCGACCTTGTCATCGATCCGGCTCATCGGCGCGCCGAGCACGAAGGCCACGACCTCGCCATCGAGGCGCGCCGGCGCCGCGATCGAGATCGTGTCCGACTGGTATTCGCCGAGATTGACCTGCCAGCCGCGCTTGGTGCCCTCGGCGATGGTCTGCAGCAGCGCCTTGGCCGATGCCGGCGTCGCAGGCGTATGACGCTCGTACTTCAGGGCCCGCGCGATCCGCGCCTGCTGCTCGTCCGGCAGCGCGCTGAGCAGGGCGCGGCCGGAGGCGCTCGCATGCACGGGCTTATGCTGGCCGATATGAGCCGAGAACCGCAACACCCGATCGGCTTCGATGACATCGAGGTAGACGACGCTGTTCTTCGCGAGCTTCGCGAGGATCATGGTCTCGCGAATTTCCTGATGCAGCCTTTCCAGCGTCGGCCGGCAGCGCGCGGCCAGCCGGTCATGGTCGGAGACGGCCTGAGCATCACGCAACCAGCGGCCCGTCAGGTAGTAACGGCCGTCGACCTGGTAGGCGTAGCCCTCGGCCGTGAGCGTCTCCAGCAGGGAAAGGCAGCTCGATTTCGGAAAGTCGAGGGCCTGCGAAATACGCGCAAGCGACGCCGGCGCCTTCTCCTCCGCAAAGAAGCGAAGAATGTCGAGGACGCGCCGGGCGCTTTTGACTTCGTTCTGGGACATGAACTTTTGTTCATGTATACGAACGACGGAAACGGGTCAAACAGTCCCGCTGGACAAGCGGCCCGATGGACAGGCGGATTGGCGCGGAAGATGCTGCGGCCCGCGCAGGATCGGGCAGGTTTCAAGGAGGCAAGGGTGGAGATTTCGCGTCGGGCGATGATGGGTCTGTCGGGAGTGGCGGCAGGCGCGGCGATGACGGGCGTGCTGCCCGCGGCGGCGCAGGAGGCCTGGCCGAGCCGGCCTATCCGTTTCCTCGTGCCGTGGCCCGCCGGCGGATTGAACGACCTGATCGCCCGCGCCTTCAACGACCAGGTATCGAAGGCCCTGGGTCAGACCATCATCACCGATTTCAAGGCGGGCGCCGCCGGCCGTATCGGCGTGACGGAGATCGCGAAGGCCAAGCCGGACGGCTACACGATCGGCATGGGCAACCTGGGCCCGCTCACGATCTTCCCCGGCCTCTACAAGCAGATGCCCTATGACGTCGGCAAGGAACTGATCCCCATCACCATGTTCGCGGCCTCGCCGCTGGTGCTGGTGGTCGGTGCCGATTCGCCAGTCAAGACGGCGCAGGACCTGATCGCCGCCAGCCGCGCCAAGCCGGGCACTTACAATTTCGCATCGGTCGGCATGGGCAGCCCCGCGCATCTCACCTACGAGATGCTGAAGGTGAAGACCGGCATCGAGGTGGTGCACGTCCCCTACAAGGGCACCAACGAGTCCCTGCCCGCCCTGTTCGCCGGCGACATCCAGTCGACCTTCGACACGCTGCCGAGCCTTCTGCCGTTCATCCGCTCCGGCAAGCTGCGGGCGCTCGCGGTGACGACGCCAAACCGCGTGCCGCAACTGCCCGACGTGCCGACCTTGAAGGAGCTGCGTCTGGGCGATGCCGACGTCATGTCGTGGTATGCGCTGATCGCACCTGCCGGCACACCGCAGCCGATCGTCGACCGTCTCTACAAGGACTACACCGCTGCTGCCCAGACACCGGAAATCCAGAAGCTGCTCGCCGACCAGGGCCTGATCTACCTGCCCAATACGATGGCCCAGTTCCAGGAACGGATCGCTGCCGAAACGGCCCGCTGGGCACAGCTGATCAAAGCCAACAAGCTCGAAATCGACCAGTAGAGGCAGCCCGCACGCGACTGCCGCCCTTGTCCGAGAGAACTGGAGTGGTGCGCGCTCAACGACTATAGAGAGCGCCCCATTTCATAGGTCTTCCTCCGTGTCTCTTTCCGCACGTGTGACGTGGCGCAGCTTCCAGGCCGGCGCATGGCGCATGATCCTGCCCGGCCTCGCCTCTCTGCCCTTCGGGATCGGCTTCGGAGTCGCTGCCGCCCAGAAGGGCCTGAGCGCCTTCGAGACGACCTTGATGAGCTTCACCGTCATGGCCGGCACCAGCCAGATGGTGGCGCTCGATATCTGGGCGCAGCCGCTGCCGCTGGTGGCGCTGTTCGTCTCAGTGTTCGTCGCCAACTTGCGCTACTTCGTGATGGGCGCGGCGCTGCAGCCGCATCTGCCGCACCTACCCTGGTGGCTGCAACCGCCGGTCTGGTACGTCACGGTCGACCAGAACTGGGCGGTCAATATCGCCGAGTATCGTCGCGGCCACGGCGATCTCGGCAAGTTCCTGGGCGGCGGTTTCGTGATGGCCTGCATCTGGTCGGGTTCCACGCTGGCCGGGCATCTCGCGGCCGGCGGCGTGCTGAGCGATCCCACTGCTGCGCGCCGGTTGGGACTCGATTTCGTGGGCATCGCGGTGTTCGTCGTGGTGGCGACCATCCTCTTCCGAGGCAAGCGAGACCTCACGCCGTGGGCGGTCGCGATCGTCGCAGCATTGGCCTCCAAATGGGCGATCGGCGGCAACTGGTACATCGTGATCGGCGGACTGGCCGGTGGGCTGTTCGGCGCCCTGCGCGACATCAGCCAGAAAGCGGACGGCAATGTCCGCTGACCCCGAGAACCTGATCGCCATCTTCGTCATGGCACTGGCCGCAATGGCAGCCAAGGGCGGCGGCTTCGTCGCGATGCGCTGGCTCGGCCGTCATCGTCTTGTCTCGGCTTTGCTGGATCATGCGCCGGGCGCGGTCCTGGTGTCGGCGGCCGTCGTCCCGCTGGTGCAAGTGGGCGGCGCCTATTGGGCCGGCGCGATAGCCGCTGCCGTGCTGACACGCACGGCCGGCGGCTTCACGCCGGGCCTCTTTGGCGCGGTCGGTGCCGTAGCGCTGGCGCGCTGGGCGGGGCTCTGAGCCCGGACCTTAGGTCAATGAGGGTGTGAGGACGCGCTCAGCCGGGCGATTTCGTCCTTGATCATCAATTTTCGTTTTTTGAGGCTGCAGATTGCATCGTCATCGGGATGCGGCCGGGTACTTTCCTGATCGATCGCATGCTCAAGCGACGCATGCTTGGCCTTCAACGCTTCGATGTGGTCCACGGTGCTCATAGGCGACCTCCGAGCTGGTTGTGGATGGTCGACTCTGACTCCGGGCCGAAAGCAAGTCACGCTGAATCGGTTCCGGAGCGGTGATCATCTGGACTCGTGAATAACTCCGGAGCATCGGCTGGAACGAACCATTTTACTGCCGGATTTTTGCGGCTTGTACGCGATCTCTCGCGTCGAGAATCCCCCGGCACTCAAACGGTTTCCGGTGGAAACCTACCGCGCCACCACGCACCCGACGAGAAGCGCCCTGATGCACGACGTAGATTGGAAGGTCGGGGATTGGAAGGTCGGGGATTGGACGGTCGGGGACGTACGGCGGCTCGCGGATGTGGCATTTCCAATCGACGATCCCGCCGGTGCGATGTCGAGTGGGTATTTCCAGACCACCGGAATGGTCATGGCCCCCTGCTCTATGCGCAGCCTTGGCAAGATCACCCACGGCATCATCAGCAACATGCTGACACGAGCCGCCGACGTCCAATGAAGGAACGCCACAATTTAGCGCCGGTTGCGCATAAAGGGCTGCAGTACGCAATTCTTTTGCGCATCATTTGCGCAACATGACGGTAACGTCGGAGCGGTGCCAGCCTAGGCAGCAAGTCCGACGGCTTCAGCCACCTCGGGCGGCGCCAGAGCGGGAAACGTGGCCCGCATCAGAGCCGCTACCGCCTTGCGATCCTTGTCGTCAGGCACCACGCCGAGGCAAACCGCGTAGACTCCCAGGTTTCCCACCGCCGCACGCAGGCGTTTTTCAAGCGGGCGATCGCGATCGGCCGGCGGCGCATGCAGGCCCGCCAAGGCAAGTTGCTCGGCGTGTTCGGCGGCCAGCTCTGCATCTGCGGCGCGGCGGCGAACGGCGTCGACCGTATCAGGCAGCGCGCCGGGCCAATTCCCGTCCTTCAGCCGCCGCCGGATCTCGCGCAGCGGCTTCACGACCTCGGCCTGCCAGGCCGCGCTGGCCGACAGGATCGTGCGCAGCCGGTCGGCCGTCAGGGTCGGCCGGCCGGAGGCGCCCAGCCAGCAGCAGAAAAGCAGGATGTTGACGTCACAGCCGCGCCTCTCCTGCAGGTCGAGGCAGGCTTCCGCGACGCCCTCTCCGCCATAGAGCTCCAGGGAGAAATTCCAGAACGGGTGGGGCGGGAAATCCGACAAGAATACAGGCCTCGGGACGCTTCCAATTAAGCGTGCGAAGGGGTACACGGCCGGGAGCGACGTGGCTAGCCTGCCGGACGAGTGCGCCCTAGGATGAACAATTCGACGTCTGACCCACCGCTGGACGCCGAGGCAATAAAGGCGAAGCTCGAGGCGCTGCGCAGCGAGCACCGCGACCTCGACGAAGTGATCGACCGCCTGGTCGAGAAGCCGCCGTTCGACCAGCTCCAGCTGCAACGGCTGAAGAAGCGCAAGCTCGGCCTCAAGGACCAGATCATCAGGCTGGAAAGCCAGCTCATCCCCGATATCATCGCCTGAGACAGACAGGGTGTAATGGCCAGGAAGAAAGAAACGCGCCGCGCCTCTAGGCCGGCGGCACGCCCATTGGTAGGCGTCATCATGGGTAGCCAGTCCGACTGGGCGACCATGCGACATGCCGCAGAGACCCTGCAGACGCTGGGTGTCCCCTTCGAGGCCCGCATCGTTTCCGCCCATCGAACACCCAAACGCATGATGACTTACGCCTCATCCGCCAAGGGTCGCGGGCTGAAAGTGATCATTGCCGGCGCCGGCGGGGCGGCGCACCTGCCGGGCATGACGGCCTCCATGACTCCTTTGCCGGTGCTGGGTGTGCCGGTCGAAAGCGCCGCCTTGAAGGGCCAAGACAGTCTTCTTTCCATTGTCCAGATGCCGGCCGGCATTCCTGTCGGCACGTTGGCCATCGGACGGGCCGGCGCCATCAATGCCGCGCTTCTGGCAGGTTCGATTGTTGGACTTGGCGACGCCAAGATATTGGCAGCCGTGGAAAGATGGCGGGCCCGGCAGACCGCTGCCGTCGCCAAGGCCCCTTCGGACGACGCACCGCCCCCTCACCGCTGATGCCCTCCTCTTCGATCATCCCGCCCGGCGCGACCATCGGCATCCTGGGTGGCGGACAGTTGGGTCGCATGACGGCATTGGCGGCCGCGCGGCTCGGTTATCGCTGCCTCGTCTATGCCCCCGACGAGCATTCCGTGGCCGCCGAAGTCGCTGCCGGCCATGTCCGCGGCGACTACGACGATGCCGCCGCCCTCGCCCGTTTCGCGACCCAGGTCGATGTCATTACCTACGAGTTCGAGAACGTGCCCGAAGGCGCTGTTCTCGAGTGCGAGAAGCTCAGGCCCGTCCGCCCAGGCGTGAAGCCGATCCATTTCGCCCAGCATCGGCTGCGCGAGAAGGACTTCCTGCGCAAGCTCGGCATCGGCACCGCCGACTACCAGCCGATTCGGTCGGCCGCCGACGTGACGGCTGCCAGCGCCCTGCCGGGCATCCTGAAGACCTGTACCGAAGGCTATGACGGCAAGGGCCAGGCCCGCGTCACCGACCGCGCCGAACTTGCGGCCGCCTGGGAAAGGCTCGGACGACGCGAGTGCATCCTGGAGGCGCTGGTCGCCTTCCAGTGCGAAGTCTCCGCCATTGTCGCGCGTGGCCTCGACGGGGAGACCCGCTGCTTTCCCATCGGCATCAACAGCCATCGCGACGGCATCCTGCGCACCACCACGGTGCCGGCCGATCTATCGGCCGAGACCCTGGCGACGGCGGAGCGTTTCGGCATTCAGCTCGCCCAGGGGCTCGATCTCGTGGGCCTGGTGGCCCTCGAGATGTTCGTCACGCCTGAGGGGGCGGTTCTGGCCAACGAGATGGCGCCACGGCCGCACAATTCCGGCCACTGGACCATCGACGCCTGCGCCACCAGCCAGTTCGAGCAGCTGGTGCGCGCGATCTGCGGCCTGCCGCTGGGGTCGGTGGATGTGCTGGCGCCGTCACGCATGGAGAACCTGATCGGTGACGAGGCCAACGGCTGGCCCCGCTATCTCGCCGAGCCCGAGGCGCGGCTCCATCTCTACGGCAAGGGCAAGGCCCGCCCCGGCCGCAAGATGGGGCATGTCACCTACGTGCAGCGGTCCGCCCGCTAGGGCCGCCGGTCCAGGAGCGGACCTGGCTCTTGAATTTCTCGATCTTCATCACGTCGTCGATACGACGATCGAGGAAGGCCCAGGTCTGCTCGGCGCCCGGCGAACGATCGTTCAGCCAGTAGAGAAGCGTCGAGGAGTAGACGCCCGCCAAGGTCGCGCGCTTGGTATAGAAGTTGAAATCCGTGCTGGTGTCGCCGGCGGCGTACCACATTGCGTCCACGGTCTTGTAGAGCAGCTTCAGCCCCAGCCCGGCGTTGAAGGGCAGCGACAGCAGCGCCAGTGCCCGCCGCGCCGCCTCCCGGTTGCCGGCATGGCGTTCCAGGCGGAACCGGACGGCCGTCTTGATGCGGTCGCGGATCTTGAGGGCAGCGACGCCCTCCTTCTCCATATCCTCCACCGTCCTGAAATCAGCCCGCTCGCTGGCATGGCTCAGGACCTGGATCGCGCCACCAGGGAAAAGCCGGTCGGCCTCGCCGGCGGGCAGACCGAGATTGCGGCCGGCAGCCGCCAGGGCGGTCCGCGTCCAGCCCTCGAAGGCAGCCTCGTCGGCCACGGCATCGGCCAGCCGGTCGCGCAGGGCGGCATCCGGATCGCGGACGGTCATGCCCGGAGCAATTTCCGCAGAATTTTGGGTGTTTTCGCTGCTCATATTGGGAATATAAGGACGTTTCGGGGGGTTCCCAAGGGTATCGCCCTATGATACCTACGCCGCCTCTCATTCAGGCCCCGAGCGTTTTCGGGGCTGCACGTCTCTGGAAGGAAGCGATCGAAGTGCAGGTTCTCGTTCGTGAAAACAACGTCGATCAGGCGCTGCGCGTCCTGAAGAAGAAGATGCAGCGCGAAGGGATCTTCCGCGAGATGAAGCTCCGCCGCAACTACGAGAAGCCCTCTGAGCGCCGCGCCCGTGAGCGCGCCGAGGCCATCCGCCGCACGCGCAAGCTGATGCGCAAGCGCATGGAGCGTGAGGGCTACTAGCCCGCTCTTCCGTCTTCGCGACGGACTGAGACGACCAACACCCCCGGCATCCCCGGGGGTTTTGTTTTGCCGACTATCCCCGTAGCGCCGCGATCGCGGCTTCCAGTTCCCGTACGTCCGTCACGACAGCATTCGGCTCCTCGACGGCACCACGCGGGCGTTGGCGACGATGGCGGCCGGTGCGAAACAGGATCGCAGCCATGCCGAGCGACTTGGCAGGCGCGATATCGTTGTCGATACGATCACCCACCATGATCGCTTCGGTGGCGACGACGCCCAGCGCGTCGCAGGCCGTCTGGAAGGCCTGCGGATCGGGCTTGCGCAAGCCCGTCATCTCCGTCACCCCGTGATGCGCGAAGAGATGCGCGATGCCCTCGCGCTCGAGCCGCTCGATCATCCGGGCGGGCTGGTTGGCAACGACACCCAGCAGAAGACCGCGATCGACGAGGCGCTGCAACAACTCGGGAATGCCCGGCCGCATCTGGAACACGTCGAGATTGTCGATCATGCTGCGCATCCGCTGGCGCACGCGCGCGATCGTCTCTGGGTCACCACCACACAGGCGTTCGATCATGAAGGTATAGGCGTCGGGCGCGAACGCCGCGACGGCAGCGTCGGAGGCCTCCTCGACCGTCGGCTGGTCGACCCGGATGCCTTCCAGTCCGCAAGAGGCCGCGATGGCCCCGTCGACGGCGACCTCCCAGGCGAACTCGAGATCGATCGGTCCGCCGATATCGAAGAGGATGGCCCTCTTCGTCAGTGAGACGAGCCCTCGAGCGACTTCACGATGTTCTCGCACATCGCCTTGGCGTCGGCGAACAGCATCATGGTGTTGTCGCGGAAGAACAGCTCGTTCTCGACGCCGGCATAGCCCGAGGCCATGCCGCGCTTCACGAACAGCACGGTCTGCGCCTTCTCGACGTCGAGGATGGGCATGCCGTAGATCGCGCTCTTGGGATCGGTCTTGGCGGCGGGGTTGGTGACGTCGTTGGCGCCGATCACGAAGGCGACGTCGGTCGCCGCGAAATCGCGATTGATGTCGTCCAGCTCGAAGACCTCGTCATAGGGCACGTTGGCTTCGGCCAGCAGCACATTCATATGGCCCGGCATACGGCCCGCCACCGGATGGATGGCGTAGCGCACCTGCACACCCTCCTTCTTCAGGAGGTCGGCCATCTCGCGCAACGCATGCTGGGCCTGGGCCACCGCCATGCCATAGCCCGGCACGATGATCACCGAGCTGGCGTTCTTCATCAGGAAGGCCGCATCCTCGGCCGAGCCTGCCTTGACCGGCTTGTCGTTCTTGGTCGCCGGCCCGCTGGCCGCGCCCGAATCGGTGCCGAAACCGCCCAGGATCACGTTGAAGATCGAGCGGTTCATGCCCTTGCACATGATGTAGCTCAGGATTGCACCTGAGGAGCCCACCAGCGCACCGGTCACGATCAGTGCCGTGTTGCCCAGCGTGAAGCCGATACCCGCCGCCGCCCAGCCCGAGTAGGAGTTGAGCATCGACACGACCACCGGCATGTCGGCGCCGCCGATCGGCAGGATCAGCAGGAAGCCCAGCGCCAGCGACAGCACGATCAGCAGCACGAAGGTCGAGGCATTGCCGCGCATGGCGAGCCATACCAGCAGCACGACCAGGGCAATGCCGATCAGCGCGTTCAGCGGATGCTGGCCGCGGAACACCAGCGGCGAGCCCGAGACCAGGCCCTGCAGCTTGGCGAAGGCCACGATCGACCCGGTGAAGGTGATGGCGCCGATCACGGTGCCCAACCCCATCTCGATCAGGCTCTGCACCTTGATCTTGCCGGCCACGCCGATGCCAAACGCCTCCGGCGAGATGAATGCGGCCGCCGCCACGAACACCGCGGCGAGACCGACCAGCGAGTGGAACGCCGCCACGAGCTGCGGCAGAGCCGTCATCTGGATGCGTAGTGCTACGAAGGTGCCGACGGCACCGCCGATGATCAAGCCGGCGAGGATCAGCCAGGGCGAGACGACGCCCGGCGACAGCACGGTGACGCCGATCGCCACCACCATGCCGACGATGCCGTAGAGATTGCCGGCGCGCGAGGTCGTCGGCGACGAGAGCCCGCGAAGCGCCATGATGAAGCAGATCGCGGCAATCAGATAGCCGTAGGCGGCCAATTCCTGGCTGAACATTCCCTGGTCTCTCCCCGCCTACTTCTTTGCCGGCTGCTTCTTCTTGAACATCGACAGCATGCGGTGCGTGACGATGAACCCGCCGAAGATGTTCACGGCCGCCAAGGCCACGGCGATGAAGCCGAAGATCTGTGCCGCGCCCATGCCCTGCAGCCCCGCCGCCAGCAAGGCGCCCACGATGATCACCGAGGAAACCGCATTGGTGACGGCCATCAGCGGCGAATGCAGCGCCGGCGTCACCCGCCAGACCACGTAGTAGCCGACGAAGCAGGCCAGTGCGAAAATGGTGAGCAGCGCCACGAACGGCATGTGGCCGTCGGGCAGCGCCGCCACGGGTGCCGCCGCCGCGTCGGTGATCTGCTGGGCGATGCCTTTCAGCTGCGTCGCCAGCTCCTGGGCCTGGGTCGCGAGCTTCGAAGCCTCGCCGGCAATCTTGTCGTCCATGGGGCCGCTCCTAGCTCTGCTGGCTCTGCTGGGCCAATGAGGGGTGAACGATCTGGCCGTCGCGGGTCACCAGTGTGCCCTTCACGACCTCGTCCTCGAGGTTGATCGTGAGCGCCTTGGTCTCCTTGTCGACCATGGGCGTGATGAAGTTGAGGAGATTGCGCGAGAACAGCGCCGAAGCGTCGGTTGCCAGCTCGCTGGCCAGGTTGGCAGGTCCGACGATCTTCACGCCGTACTTCTCGACCGTGCGGCCATACTCGGAAAGCGGGCAGTTGCCGCCCTGCTCGACCGCCATGTCGACGATCACCGACCCCGCCTTCATGGTCTTCACCATGTCCTCGCTCACCAGCACCGGTGCCTTGCGGCCGGGGATCAGCGCGGTGGTGACCACGATATCCTGCATCTTGATGTGATCCGCCACGAGGGCAGCCTGCTTGGCACGGTATTCCGCGCTCATTTCCTTGGCATAGCCACCGGCCGTCTCGGCTGCCTTGAATTCCTCGTCCTCGACAGCGACGAACTTGGCGCCGAGCGACTGGACCTGCTCCTTGGTCGCCGGCCGCACGTCGGTCGCCGTCACGATCGAGCCCAGGCGGCGCGCCGTGGCGATCGCCTGCAGGCCCGCGACGCCGACGCCCATGATAAAGGCACGCGAGGGTGCCAGCGTGCCGCCCGGCGTCATCATCTGCGGGAAGATGCGCCCGAAGTGATTGGCCGCCAGCAGGACGGCCTTGTAACCTGCAAGGTTGGCCTGCGAGGATAGGATATCCATCGACTGCGCGCGGGTGATGCGCGGGATCAGCTCCAGTGCAAACGAGGTCACGCCCTTGCCGGCCAGCGTTTCGACCAGGTCCTTGTTGGTCAAGGCGCCGAGCGGCGCCATCAGGGTCTGGCCCTGGCGCAACAGCGCGAGTTCGTCGGCGCCTTCCGCCGCAGACATCGGCCGCTGGATCTTGAACACGATGTCACCGGCGGCGAATGCCGCCGCAGCGTCCGGCACAATCGTTGCACCGGCGTCGGCGTAGGCTTGATCGGTATAGGCAGCGGCAGTGCCCGCCCCCGCCTCTATCGTGATCTCCGCGCCCAGCGCTTTCAGTTTCTTGACGGTTTCGGGAGTAGCCGCCACGCGGGTTTCGTGCGGCCGGCGTTCTTTGACGATGGAGATCTTCATGACTTGTTCAGATCACTCGGCAGATCGGTGGGAACGCGGAAAACGTATCTTGCAGCGCACCATGCCCAGCGTTCTGCCCTTTGCCAAGCCGGTTTTTCGCCGCGCGATGAGGCGGCAGTTTAACGATACTGAACGGCAAGTCATACTGTGCACATGCTCGATACCCGTCCCGCAATCCTCACCGGCTTCCATTTCACCAAGACCACGCTTGCCGCGTTCGGCGAGCGCTACGAGCTCGTAGGCCACATGGACAAGCCCGACCTCAACCTCGTGCCGCCACCGCAGATTGCCGAGCGGATACAGGCGCTGGTGACGACCGGCAGTGTCGGGGCCAGCGACAAGCTCATGGCAGTGTTTCCACGCCTCTCCCTGATCTGCTGCTACGGCACGGGCTACGAGCGCATGGACCTCGAGGCCGCCCGCCGCCGTAACATCATGATCACGCACGGCGCCGACGCGAATGCCCCTGACGTGGCCGAAATGGCGGTCGGCCTGGTGCTGGCCTCGCATCGCCGCATCGTGCGCGCCGACAAGATGATCCGCCGTGGCGAGTGGACCAAGCGCATCCCCAACCGCTTCGGCGCGATCTCAGGCCTGACCGGCGCCAAGTTCGGCATCCTCGGGCTTGGCGGGATCGGGATGGAGATCGCCAAGCGCATGAAGGGCTTCGACGTCGAGATCGGCTACTGCAATCGCAGCAAGCGCAGCGACGTAGACTTTCCATATTTCGCCAATGTGATGGAGCTCGCCCGCTGGAGCGACATCCTGATGGTGGTGCTGCGTTCGGACGCCTCGAACCATCACATCATCAACGCCGAAGTGTTGAAGGCGCTCGGGCCGCGCGGCCATCTGGTCAATATCAGCCGCGGCTGGGCGGTCGACGAGACCGCCCTCGCCGAGGCGCTGCGCAACAACGTCATCGAAGGCGCCGCCCTCGACGTGTTCGACGAGGAACCCTACGAAGGCACGGAACTCCTGCCGCTCGACAATCTCGTCATGACTCCGCACTTCGGCGGCGGCACCGAACATGCCCAGCGCCGCATGACGGCCAGCGTCCGGGCTAATCTCGACAACCATTTCGCGGGCAAGCCGGTCGTCACGCCGGTGCCGGAACTTCGCGATTGGGCCCGCTCCGCCGACGCGCCGAAGCCGCGTTAGCGCTTCCGACGCGTCGAGATCACGAAGGACATCAGGTTCCGGCAATCTTCCGTACCTATATTTGCGCCACGGCGTTCACGATGCCGATCAGGTAGCAAATCGGGTGACATAGTGACGGACCAGACGGACTTCATTCTTCGGCCTCGCCGCGACAATGCGGCGACCTTGCGCGAGCGACGTAACGACGGACCTGCCCAGGAAATTCGGCAACTCCCAGGCCCCGCCGGCGTTCCCTACGTCGGAGCACCAGCGCCACCGGTCCTGGAAGGGATGAGCTACGTGACAGAATATCTTCGACGCACCTCGTGGCTCGGCGCCTTGCTGTGCGCCGTCCTAATCCTCGCCATGGCCGTGAGCATATCGGCATGTGGCGTCGTGGCACTGCCGTTTCGTGCCACCAGCGCCGTCGTGAAGGTCGTTCCGGTCGCGGGTGACGTCGTTGCCGCACCGCTGGACGTGACGGCGGACGCCATCGACTGATCTGTCGATAACCCAGGGCCTTCCGATCTGCGCAAGCAGACGCCATGCTGAATTGACGAGCGTCGTCTACACGGGAAAGGTGCACCCATCGAGAGGGGGCGCCATGATCAACGAGAAGACTGCCGACATCCTGGTCGAGGCTTGCCGGAAAGACGGTGAGTTCCGCCTTGCCGCGCGCCATTGGACGGGAAGCCTCCGCCTGGAGGCGCCGGGCAGTGCTTGCGTCGTGCGACTCGAAAACGGCGAGTTCGTCGCAGCGCCCTCGCCTTCCGACGACAAAGTCGCGATCGTCCTCGCCGCCTCGGAGGCGACCTGGGTAAAGTTGCTCTCCCCCAAGCCACCGCGCCTTTACAACGACATCTCCGT
>MKRV01000269.1 GCA_001897995.1 Alphaproteobacteria bacterium 65-37
CCCGCCCCGCCCGCACCAGGAATGTCACGTCACGACCGGCCTCCGCCAGTCGTCCGCCGAAGTAGCCGCCCGTGGCTCCTGCCCCTACGACCAGAAGGCGCATCGTTGTCTCCTCGATAAATAAGAGTATATACTCTCATACTACGCTTTCCTTCTTCGGCGCGGGAGGTTCGTCTTGGTCGATTCGGTCAAAGTCGTCTCGCACTACGGCGAGAAAGATTTTCTTGAGAGATTGGACGCTGCCCTGGCGGCGGCCGGCTTGCGCGACGGCGCGTTGCCCCCTGAAGCGCTGGCGCCCCTCGATCAGTTTCATACAAGGGGGCTCGCCGCGACCGAGGAGCTGGCGACGGCCGTCGGCCTCGACGCCTCCTCCAAGGTGCTCGATATCGGCTCCGGCCTCGGCGGCCCCTCCCGTTATCTCGCGTCGAAGTACGGCTGCCGGGTGCAGGGAATCGACTTGAGCCCGGCCTTTGTCGCGGCGGCGCGCCATCTTGCCCGGCGATCCGGCATGGCCGATCGCGTCTCTTACGACTGCGCGAACGCGCTCGACCTGCCGTACGAGGCCGAAAGCTTCGACGTGGCCTGGACGCAGCACGTCGCCATGAACATCGCCGACCGCGACACGCTCTATCGCGAAGCCGCGCGCGTGCTGAAGAAGGGCGGCCGCTTAGCCCTCTACGATGTGGTGACCGGCAACGGCGAGCCCCTGCACTTTCCCGTCCCCTGGTCGCGCGAGCCGGCCACCAGCTTTCTGATGGCGCCGGACGCCATGCGGGCCTCGCTGGAAGGCGCCGGCTTCCGCATTCTCGACTGGACCGATCGCACGGAAGCGGCGCGGGCCTGGTTCGACGAGCGGCGTAGGGCCGCCGCCGCTGGAGCCGCTGCCGCCGCGGCTGCGACAGCTGCTGCGCCCTCACCGCTCGGGCTTCATCTCGCCATGGGACCGGACTTCGCCGTGATGGCGGGAAATCTCGGCCGCAATATTGCCGAAGGGCGGGCCGCGGTCCTGCAGGTCGTCGCCGAGCGGCCACGCTAGCGATGGCCCTCGAGGACTGCCATTGCATGAGCCTGCGGAAAGCCGCCCGCGGGATATCGAACTTCTATGACGCGATGCTGGCGCCGGCCGGCGTGCGGGCGACGCAGTACTCCATCCTGGCCGTGCTCCACCAGCTCGGCGGCGCGTCGATCAACGATCTTGCCGCGCGCCTCGACCTCGATCGAACCACGACCGGCAAGAACATGCGGCCGCTCGCCCATGCGGGACTGATCGAGGTCGTGCCGTCGCCCACGGACGGACGAAGCCGCGTCGCGCAATTGACGCCGCAGGGGACGGCGACGCTCGCGGCGGCAAGACCGCTCTGGCAGCGGGCGCAGCTGGAGTTCGAGCGCGCCAATGGCGCAACGTTTTCGCGCAACCTGCGCCGGACCCTTTCAGCGCTGAAGGTCAATCCCGACCCGGCAAGACCGTCGAGCGCGCGTTCTCAGGGCCGCCACTCCTAGGGTCGCCCCCCTCAGGGTCGCCGCTCTCAGGGCCGCCGCTCTCAGGGCCGAACGTAGGTCCAGCCCTGCTCCTGCAGCTCGATCAGCCGCACCACGCCGGATTTCACCACCGTGGCCTGGGCCAGCAGGGGAACCGGCTTTCCTTCGGCCTTGTTCATGTTCTCCTGCGTGTTGCCGCAGGCCTTGAAACTGATCGACGGCGATTTCTCGGCAATGGCCTTGATGCGGTCCTTCACGGGCGACGTGTCGTCCCGCAGCATGTGCAGCCCCGCCCCGAAGGTGACCACTTCGATCTCCACCTTCTCGCCTTTCTGGCGGTAGTAGGTCTCGACATTCGTGGCGTTGTTCAAAGCGAGGTTCATGGTCGCGGGGTCGTTGGTGTTGACCTGCAGCACGACGCGATGGGGCTTCGCCTCGGCCGGTGGCGTCACGAGCGCCGTCGCTGGCGGCGCCGTCGCGGTTGCCGTCTGCGCCAATCCCGGCAGTGGTGTCAGAACGAACATGGCCGCGCAAAGACCGCCGGCCGCCAGCATCTTCTCCAGTCCCCTCATGACGTGCTCCTTCCCTGATAAGTGCTTTCAGTCGCGCGAGGTCGCGTCGACGGACGGCCAGCGACAGGGGCGCGCCAGGCGAACGACGACGCCCTTCAGGGCGTTGAGGTCGAACCGCGCTTCCTGCGTTGCGCCGTCACGTGTCGTGACCTGGAGGACGAGCGTGCCGCGTGCCGGCAGCCCGGCCAGCAGCCGGCCGACATCCGTCCTGGCGGCAAGGGAGCTGCCGGAGGACGTGATGGGAACGGCGATCGGCGGCCGGTCCGGCACCACGAACGAGACCTTCACGCCCTCCTGGTTCATCGCCGGAGAGGGACCCCGCAGAACCATTTCCGACTTGGCCCCACGACACCCGATGGAGAGCTGCAGTGAACCGCCGGCGGGCTGAACGGGCGCCGAGGCGCTGGCAAGGGCGACCGGCGAATAGTCGAGCGGCGACGTCGTCTCGCTGAACAGCCAGCGCGCGCCGGCCTGCGCCGGATCCGGCCCCTCCTCTGCGCCCGATCGACCCGGCGTCTCGGCCGACGGGCTGGGCGGCGGCGATGCTTCTGTCGCCTCGCGCGCCACACGATCGAGGCAATCCGCCCGGGCCGGCTGGGGCAGCGCCGTGCAGGCCCGCAGCCGCTCCATCGTCGCGTCCTGCGCCAACGTTTCGCCGCTGGCGAGGCCCAGGGCGACGTTGAGGCAGAGCGCGGCGATCTTCATGACGGCTTGATGGATTTACGCTCGTTGCGCGCCAGCCATTCCTGGGCCGCCGGAAAGCGGATCAGCCCGGGCACCGTGGCGCCGAGATTGATCGCCTTCCACTTGGCGTCGAAGCCGGGCGCCTGGAGCCGGTCGATGCGATCGAACAGGCTGTTGGTGAAGCGCGTCACGCGTTGATAGCGGTTCGAGCCGGCCGGCCAATTGTAGGCGACCAGCACCGCCGGCACAGAGACAGTGGCCACCCGTTCCCCCGCCGGGATGAGTGCCGGATACTCCGCCGCCTCGAGCACGGCCGGCAGGTAATAATCCTCGAGCTTGTCGTCGTACGGCACGGGCAGGAACTTGTAGCCGCCCTCCCAGTTGCCCCTGAGGAAGGCGTCTACAGGCTTGGAGGTGACGAACACCACGGCCTCCATCTCGCCTTTTCGCATTTGCTGCAGGGCCGTCTGATGGGGAACGAACGCCTTTTCGACATCGAGGCCCAGGCGGCTGAAGATCAGCGGCCCCGAATAGGCTGCCGCCGTGCCTTGCGTATTGAAGTTCACCTTCTTGCCGCGGAGATCCTGGAGCGAGTTGATCCCAGGCCGGACGAAGACATGCAACTCGGAGGGAAAGAGGCTGAGCACGTAGGCGATGTGCTGGCGGATATCCGGCATCTGCACGCGATACTCGTCGAGCACATCCGAATTGATGATCGCGAGATCTACGCCGCGCAGATACAGCAGCGAATTCAGGTTGTCCGTCGAGCCGCGCGTGACGATCGGCAGGACCTGCAGGTTGGGGCCGTCATCCACCACCCGCGCCATCTCCGCCGCCAGCCGCAGCGGCGCGCCTTCGATCAGGCCGCCGGCAATGCCGACAGTCCAGGCGTTGAACCTTTCCTGCTGGCTCTCGTAGCTCGGCGGGCGGCGGCCGGGCACGGCGTCCTGCGCGCGGGCACCGCCGGCGAGCATCAGGGCCGCCGACGACAGCCCGAGAAGGCAGGTCCGGCGCGATGCGCGAATCGTGGTCATGGGAGCTCCTTGGCTGCTTTCATGGCAGCGCCAACAATCGTGCCTTCGCCTCCGGGGCACCGGCCACCAGAGCGCGGGCATAGAGTTCGCGCGCGCGCGCCACGTCGCCCAAGGTGCCGACGGTTCCCCATTTCGCCAGGACGGCCGGGTCGTAGGTCTCGGCCAGCGCAAAGAGCGCCGTCGCGCCGCTCGGTTCGATCACCTGTTCGAGAACGGCACGAGCGGTGCCGATCTCGCCCTGGGCGATCAACTGGCGCGCCTTGTCCAGCAGCCGCTGGGTCATGCGCGCCGAAAGCGCACTGGCAGGCGGTGCTGCCGGCACGGCCTTGGCGACAGGCTCGGTTTTTGCCGAAGCGACAACAGGGGCGATAACGGGGGCGACGACGGGCGCGACAATGGGTGTAACGACAGGAGCGGCCGCGGGCGCAACGACCGGCTCTGGCCGTACTTCCACCGCCGCCGGTACCGTTGCAACGGCCGGAGCGGCAGCAACGGCCGGAGCCGCAGCGACGACGGGAGCATCCCGCGCCACCGCGTCACGCATGGCTGGAGGAGGGGCAGCAGGCTGGCCTGCACCGTCTGCAGGATTGGACGCCGCGCTCGTCTCCGCAGCCGCCTGAGTCGCAGCTGCTTGATTGACGGCCGCTTGATTGATGGTCGCTTGATTGATGGTCGCTTGATTGCCGGTCGCTTGATTGACGGTCGCTTGATTGGCGAGAGCGATGTTGTGCCGGCGCTCCTCGGACAGGAGCGTTTCGAGAATGTCCGACAGGGCTTCGGCCTTTCTCAGGTTCTCCTGAAGATCGGTGACCTTTTTCTCGAGCGCGGCCTTGTCGACCGGATCGACCGTGTCGGGCGCGGTCGTCGCCTGCGCACCGAGGTCCCGGCGGGCTACGGCCAACTCACGCGTCAGGACATCGACCTTGGCCCGTTCCTGTTGCAGGGCCTGCATGCTGCGCAACAAGTCGTCGGAGGCGGCCGATGCCACAGCGGGGCGCGACGCCACCGGGCTATCGACCTCGAAGAGTCGCCACCCCGCCAGGGCGATCAGCAGTCCTGCCGCGCTGGCCGCGGCATAGGCCAAGGGCAGCAGTGGCGATCGAGGCGGTGCCAGTGTGACCGTGGTCGGCGTGAACAGCAGCGCCCGGCCGCCGGCCAGGACCGGAGGTGCCGCGCCATCCAGCGGTTTCGTTTCCTCGGGCGGCTTCGCCTCGTCTGCCGCCGCAGGCTCGGTCGGCCCCTCAGTCGGGCGTTCGGGGACCTTGCGCTTCACGCGCGGCGGCAATGGCCCCAATCGCGCGGTGAGCTGTTCCTCCAGAACGTGAAACGGCTTGGCGCCGTCGCCCTCCTGTCGCTCCGCGTCGCTTCCCGGCGTGGTCGACGGCGTCGATGTTCCTTCAGCCAAGCCCTCACGGAAGTCCTGAGCCGCAGGGGGCGTCTTTGTCTTGTCTTCTTGCCTCTGATCTTCGCGCAGCATGGTCGCGTTCCCAAATGAACAGACGCGGCACGATCGAG
>MKRV01000270.1 GCA_001897995.1 Alphaproteobacteria bacterium 65-37
CGAAAGCCTGAACACGGCGCAGCTTGCGGCCGTCGGCCTGATTTCGCTCGGCATCATGGCCTTGTCCTTCGGCGCCGGCGCCAGTGGCGAAGCCGTGGGCTTTGCGCTGGCGACCGGCGTTTCGGTGGCGACCTATAGCTTCTTCAGCGGCCTCGGTGTGCGTGCGGCCGGGACAGTCCTCGGGTTCCAGGCCTGCCTGGAAATCGTGAACGGCCTCGGCATGGTGGCCTATGCCCTGGCGACGCGACGCGGCGCTCTTCTTTCCTATGCCCGCCGCCACGGGGCGGTCGGCCTGCTGGCGGGTGCGATCTCGGTGGTCGGGTTCCTGGCCTTTCTGGCGGCGGCGCAGCACCTGCCGCTTGGTCCGGTCGTCGCCTTGCGCGAAACCAGTGTGATCTTCGGCGCTGTGCTGGGAACGCTCGTACTCAAGGAGGGCTTTGGCATTCGCCGGATCGTCGCGTCTATTTTCGTGGTCGGCGGGATCGCGCTTCTCGCCTTTGCCGCCTGAGGTAAGCTGCCCTCATGTCCTTGCCTGCAGCTCTCGAGAAACGTCTCCGCCTGCCGCTGATCGCGGCACCCATGTTCCTGGTGTCGGGACCTGCCCTGGTGACGGCGGCCTGTCGCGCCGGCACGATCGGCTCGTTTCCCACGGCCAACTGCCGCACCGTCGAGGAGCTTGACGCCTGGCTCGCCGGCATGACCGACGATCTAAAGCGGGCCGCCGACGAGAGCGGGCGCGCGCCGGCGCCGCTCTGCCCCAACCTGATCGTGCATCGCTCCAACCCGCGCGTACCGGACGATCTCGCCGCCGTGCTGCGTCACAAGGCCGAGATGGTGATCACCTCGGTGGGCTCGCCCGAGCCGGTGATGAAGCCGCTCAAGGATGCGGGCTGCCTGGTGCTGGCCGACGTCGCCTCGGTGCGCCATGCCGAGAAGGCGGTGGCGGCCGGTGTCGACGGCCTGGTGCTGCTGACCGCTGGCGCCGGTGGCCAGACCGGCTGGGTCAATCCCTTCGCTTTTGTGCGCGCGGTGCGGAAGTTCTGGGACGGTATCGTGGTGATGGCGGGCGGCATGGCCGATGGTCAGGCGATTGCCGCCGCCCGGGCGCTGGGCTGCGACCTCGCCTACATGGGCACCAAGTTCATCGCCACGCGCGAGAGCCTCGCCAAGGACGGCTACAAGCAGATGCTGGTCGACAGCCGGCTCGACGACGTGCTGCTGACACGGGCTTTCACCGGGCTCGAGACCAACATGCTGCGGCCCTCGATCGCCGCTGCCGGGCTCGACCCCGACAACCTGCCGGTGCGCGGCGCGATCGACATTTCCAAGGACATCAACGCCGCTGAACGCGACAAGCGTTCCAAGGAGCCGGATGCCAAGCGCTGGAAGGACATCTGGAGCGCCGGCCATTCGGTCTCGGGTGTCGACGACGTGCCGTCGGCGGCGGAGCTCGTGGCACGGACCGCCGCCGAATACGACGCCGCGGTTCAGTCAATGCAGCGCGTATAGGCCGCTGGCGAAGCGGAACTCGGCCGGCTTGATCAGCGCGGCATTGGCAACCCGCACGCGGTGCAGCCTGCCCTCGAGATTGTGCTCCCAGAAGTCGAGGAAGCGGGTGAGGGCGGGGAAGCGCGGGGCGAGGTCGAGGTTCTGCCAGACGAAGCTCTGCAGCACGTGCTTGTGGTCGGGCATCCAGTAGAGGATCTCGGCCGTCGTGATGCGGTAGTTGTTGAGTTGCGCGACAAAACTGCGGTCCATTTGGGACTCCTTGACAGGGGGCGCGTCTCGGAATATTCACGCGCGCTTAACGAAAAGTCAGCAAAATTCGTTCCATAACAATGGGTTAGCAGCACTCTCGGGTGATTGCTGCTACTGCGAAGTGACTTCGTTCCGCTGCCTTGACTCCGGTGGGACCCACCCCTAAATCCGAGGCGCTTTGGCACTCTTCGAAGGAGAGTGCTGACAGCAGTCCTTTCCGTCGCGGCCGTCCGGCTGCGCAGGCTCAACCAGGATCATTGGAGGAAGAAGCATGAAGTTCCGTCCGCTTCACGACCGCGTCGTGGTCAAGCGCGTCGCGGAGGAAGAGAAGACCAAGGGCGGCATCATCATTCCGGACACTGCCAAGGAAAAGCCGATGGAAGGCGAAGTCGTCGCCGTCGGTCCTGGCGCCCGGGATGAGAAAGGCGCTCTCGTCGCTCTCGATGTGAAGGCCGGCGACCGCATCCTGTTCGGCAAGTGGTCCGGCACCGAGATCAAGCTCGACGGCGTCGAGTACCTGATCATGAAGGAAAGCGACATCATGGGAATCGTCGAAGGTTCCCCGGTGGCCAGCAAGAAGGCCGCCTGAGCGCTTCCCACGATCCATTCATCCAGACATCGAGAGGAACTGAGTAATGGCAGCCAAAGAAGTCCGCTTTAGCGCCGATGCCCGTGAGCGCATGCTGCGCGGCGTCGACATCCTCGCCAACGCCGTCAAGGTGACGCTGGGTCCGAAGGGCCGCAACGTCGTCCTCGACAAGTCGTTCGGCGCGCCGCGTATCACCAAGGACGGCGTCACCGTCGCCAAGGAGATCGAGCTCGCCGACAAGTTCGAGAACATGGGCGCCCAGATGGTGCGCGAAGTGGCCTCGAAGACCAACGACATCGCCGGCGACGGCACGACGACGGCGACCGTGCTCGCCCAGGCGATCGTGCGCGAAGGCGTGAAGTCGGTCGCGGCCGGCATGAACCCGATGGACCTCAAGCGCGGCATCGACCTGGCGGTCGACGCGGCGGTCGAGGACATCAAGAGCCGCGCCAAGAAGATCACGGGCTCCGACGAAGTCGCCCAGGTTGGCACCATCTCGGCCAACGGCGACAAGTCGATCGGCAAGATGATCGCCGAAGCGATGAAGAAGGTCGGCAACGAGGGCGTGATCACGGTCGAAGAGGCCAAGAGCCTCGACACCGAGCTCGACGTCGTCGAGGGCATGCAGTTCGATCGCGGCTATCTCTCGCCGTACTTCATCACCAACGCCGACAAGATGATCGCCGAGCTCGACTCGCCGTTCATCCTGCTGTTCGAGAAGAAGCTCTCGGGCCTGCAGGCGATGCTGCCGGTGCTCGAGGCGGTCGTGCAGTCGGGCAAGCCGCTGCTGATCATCGCCGAGGACGTCGAGGGCGAAGCCCTGGCCACCCTGGTCGTGAACAAGCTGCGCGGCGGCCTCAAGATCGCTGCCGTCAAGGCGCCGGGCTTCGGTGATCGCCGCAAGGCGATGCTCGAGGACATGGCGATCCTGACCGGCGGTCAGCTGATCTCCGAGGACCTCGGCATCAAGCTCGAGAACGTCACGCTCGACATGCTCGGCAAGGCCAAGAAGGTCATCGTCGAGAAGGAAAACACCACGATCGTCGACGGCTCGGGCAAGAAGGCGGACCTCCAGGCCCGCATCGCCCAGATCCGCGCGCAGATCGAGGAGACCACCTCGGACTACGACCGCGAGAAGCTCCAGGAGCGCCTGGCCAAGCTCGCCGGCGGTGTTGCGATCATCAAGGTCGGCGGCGCCACTGAGGTCGAGGTCAAGGAGAAGAAGGACCGCGTTGACGACGCCATGCACGCCACCAAGGCGGCCGTCGAAGAGGGCATCGTCGCCGGCGGCGGCTCGGCTCTCCTCTACGCGATCCGTGCGCTGGACAAGATCCGCTCCGGCAACGACGACCAGAAGGTCGGTGTCGAGATCGTGCGTCGTGCCCTGCAGGCTCCGGTCCGTCAGATCGCCGAGAACGCCGGCTTCGACGGCGCGGTGGTCGCGGGCAAGATGCTCGACCAGAAGGACGCGAACTTCGGTTTCGACGCCCAGAAGGGCGACTACACCGACATGATCAAGTCCGGCATCATTGATCCGGTCAAGGTCGTGCGCACCGCGCTGCAGGACGCCGCTTCGGTGGCGGGCCTCCTCGTGACGACCGAGGCGATGGTCGCCGAGAAGCCGGAGAAGAAGGCTCCGGCCATGCCGCCGGGCGGTGGCATGGGCGGCGACATGGACTTCTAAGTCCAGTCGACGACTTGGAATACGGAAGGGCCGGGGAGCGATCCCCGGCCCTTTCTTTTTGTCACTCATTGGACCGCGGGTCCGATGAGACGCCAGCTGGATGCGGAGCGCTCCCAGCTCTCCCGACACCGCGCTTGATAATCTCCGAGCCATCGGGAGAAATGTCGCCCATGTGGCGTTCATGGTCCCTTGCCGGCATTCTGTGTCTTGCGATGTCGGCATCGTTGGCCGAGGCCCGCGACTCGCCCGAATTCAAGGTGAGTGACGCCGTGGTCCTGCGCTGCGTCGAGACGGCGGAGCGGTCGACGGCCGACCGTGGCGACGAGGAAGCGCGCGACTGCATCGGGCGCGAGACGGCGACCTGCCTCGGTGCGCTGGTGAGCGGCTCGTCGTCGGCGAATGCTCTTCATTGTACGTCGTCGGAGATGGCGGCCTGGCAAGAGATCGCCAAGAAGGCCTATGCCGCCCTTCTGGTCGAGATGACCAAGGAGGACAAGAATCGGCCCAACGGGGCGCAGCCCGCGCTGCCGGCGCTGCAGCGCACGCACGAGCTGTGGCAGCAGGCGGCAGCCGAGGATTGCGTCTTCGCGCGACTGCGGCCGGCTGAGGCGACGATACAGAGCGAGACGGCGGCGCGCTGCTGGCGCGACAAGCACGCGGAGCGGGCGCTGCTCTACCGGCGCTGGCTGCGCGGGCAGACCTACTGACGAGACGTCCCATGGTCGTGCCACCGGTCTCGATCAAGGGCGTGGTGCTGAACCAGGGCCGTGTGCTGTTGCTGCTGAACGAGCGCGACGAATGGGATCTGCCGGGCGGGCGGCCCGACCCGGGCGAGGATCACCGCTCGACCCTCGCTCGCGAAGTGCGCGAGGAGGCGGGTCTCGAGGTCGAGGTCGGTGCGTTCCTCGACGAGCACCTGTTCGAGGTGCTGCCGCAGCGCTTCGTGCGGATCGTCGCCTATGCCTGCCGCCTGGATAGCGCCGCTGCCATGCCCGTGGCCTTGAGCCACGAGCATCTCGATCTGCGCTGGGTGCCGCTCGCCGATCTCGGCGAGACGATCGACGGCTATCGCCTGCCGGCTGGCTACCTCGGCGCGATACGCCAGGCGACCGCCCAGCCCCTATCGCCGAGCGACCGCGAGGTCTGAACGCTGAGGAAACGGTCGTGCGCGGCAGCGGCGCCGAGCCACAGCTCGTTCCAGGCGTCGAAAGCGGCGAGTGGATCGGCGAGGCTGAGCTCGCGCACCGCCCGCCAGCCGCTCTGGCGCACGATCACGGCGCCGTCCTTCTCCTCGGTCACGACGTCCTCGCCGCTTGCCGCCATCACCGCGGCGAGCCAGCGGCCGAAATCGCGGGCGCTCTGGAGATCGCCGCGCTCGACGTCGGTCGGCAGGTCCATCTCGCGCGCCGTCTCCTCATGGAACTGCAGCCCGACCAGGCGGGCGACGCGGCCGAGCTCGGTCTTCGTGTCCTCGGGGCCGAGCAGCTCCTGCAGGGTGGGCAGCATGGTCCGCAGGTATTCCAGCGCATAGGAGCGGAAGACGCGCTGCCGGCGCTCCTCCGGCCAGCTCGCGGTCTCGAGCTTGGGCTGGTTCGCCCAGTCGACCCGCGGCATCGCCTCGGTGCCGTAAGCGAAGCGAATGCGCTCCTTCTCTTCGATCGGTCGGCCGTAGTCGAAGTAATAGCCTTCGAGGCCGGGCATCCCGTCGACCGTCATGCCGGTGCAGACGAAGCCCAGGCGCGGATTGCCGAGCGAGACGCCGTTATGGCCGTGCCAGCCATGCAGCATGGCGGCCGAGACCGCGTGCGGGACGGCGGCGATCGCGGTGCCCTTCCAGATCCAGCGCGGCGGCGGGTAGCGCACCCAGGCCTTGCTGTCGCTCTCGCGCAGATAGCCGGTCTTCACGCCGCCCAGCGCATTGGAGTGATAGTGGTAGAGCGCGCAGGCCGGCGCGTCCTTTTCGCCGGCCAAGCCGAGCTTCTGCAGGCCGGGCAGGAACTTCTCGACATGCTGGCGCCGGAAATGGCGGAACACGTAATCGCGCGCCGTTTCTTCGCCGCGCCGTGTCACGAGTCCCAGGACCAGCGCGGTCATCAGCGCGTTGTAGAGCGTGCCGACTGCCTTGTAGGCCGCGGTGCCGGCCCCTGCATTGCTCACCAGAGTGTCAGCCATTGTAACCATCAACCAGGATCGCCTTCGACTTGCCGGCCTTGAGCCGCATCTCGAGCAGCGGCTTGTAGTGCTCCGACGCGTAGAACTCCTCGGCCTGCGCGAAGGTCGGGAATTCCAGCACCACGACGCGCGACGGCGTCCAGCCGCCTTCCAGCGTCCGGCATGTGCCGCCGCGCACGATGAACTTGCCGCCGAACTTGGCGACGGCGCCCGGCGTATGCTTGCGATATTCGGCCATCAAGGCCTCGTCGGTCGTCTCGACCTCGACGATCATGTAGGCAGGCACCTTGCTCCTCCTCAGCCCATTTCCATCGGCAGGCTGGGATCGTTGGCCCATTCCTGCATCGAGTTGTCGTACACGGAAACGTTCTTATGGCCGAGGATCGCCGTGAGCACGAAGGCATCGAGCGTGGCTGCTATGCCGCCGCCGCAATAGACCAGCACGCGCTTGTCCGGCGCCGCGCCGACGCCGTCGAAGGCTGCCCGCAGGTCAGCGATCGGCTTCAGCGCCTTGTCCGTGCCGAACAGGCTGGCCGCCGGCACGCAGGACGAACCGGCGATGCGGCCGGCGCGGCCATAGACCACGCCGCCGGCGCCGGTGTGCTGGTCATGGCTGAGCGCGTTCAGAGTCAGGGTGTCGGCCGCGCCGATCGCCGCCTTGATCTTGTCCTTGTCGACGAAGATCTCCGGGCGGCCGCGCAGGCTGAGCGTCGCCGCCGGATGGGTCGTAGCCTCGGTCGAGAGCGGACGGTTCTCGGCTTTCCATTTGTCGAGACCGCCGTCGAGGATCGCGACGTCGTCGAAGCCCACGGCGCGCAGCATCCACCAGATGCGGCTGGCCCACACCGGCGAGGCGTGACTGTAGAGCACGACGAAGGTGCCGTGGCCGACGCCCTTGGCGGCGAATGCCTTGGTGAGCTCCTCGAGCGGCGGCAGGGTGAAGCGCAGCTTCGAGTTCTTGTCGGAGAGGTCGCCTTGCAGGTCGAGGAAGGCGGCGCCCGGGATGTGACCCTTGTCGTAGTTGGCGCGACCGCTTTCGGCGATGTAGCGGCCGTCGGGGCCGGGCTTGAGGTAGGTGGTGCAGTCGAACACTCGCACCGCAGGCGCGCCGAGCTGGCGCGCGAGGTCTTCCGTCGAAATCAGATTGGCCGATTGGGCCATGCTACTCTCCCGTGAGTTGGGGAGAGCGGAGAGTAAAACCCCCTCCGGCCTTCGGCCACCTCCCCCGCGCGGCGAGGAGGACAGGCGAAATTAGACGGTCTTGATCAGATGGTCTTGGAGGGCAGCGGCGGAACGGCGACGGTGCCGTTCGACGGCTGGGCGCTCGGCGCCGGCGCCTGGCCGAGATCCGGCTGCTGCGACTTGGGCGCCGCGACCGTCGGCGACTTCTTGGTGGTCTTCTTGGCCGGCTGCGCCTTGGCCATGCTGACCTTCTTCAGGCAGGCGTTGCGCTGGCTGGAGGTCTTGAGCTTGTTGCAGGACGCCGTCGAGCCCGCCTTCGGCTTGGCCGTGGGGGCAGGAGTCGGCGAGGGCATCGTCTCTTCCTGGGCGAAGGACGGGGCGGCAAACGCGACCGCAGCCAGGGCGGCTATGCCGGCGATCAACAGACGCATCTCGTATTCTCCCGGGCCGCTTGCGATGAGGGGACGTTGCGGCCTCGCTGTAGACGAAAAATCTATGTGATTTGCGGTATTTATGTCAAATTCTTAATGGTTTAGACCAAGTGAAATCGACGCCGTGCAGGCCATCCTAAATGTCGCCTTCCCGATCTTCGGGGTGATCTTGGCGGGCTTCCTCGCCGGCCGCTGGCGCATTCTGGGCGGCGATGCGACGGCGGCGCTGAACGCCTTCGTGAGTTATTTTGCATTGCCAGTGCTGTTTTTCGGCACGCTGGCGCGCACGCCGGTGCAGGCGGTGCTCGATCCGGCCCTGCTGGCCGGCTTCAGCGCCGCCGTGGTCGCCACCTTCGCAATGGGGATGGTCACCACGCGGCTCGTCTCGCGCGGCGGGCTGGCGGCGATGAGCCTGCAGGGCATCGCCTCGTCCTGGGGCAATGTCGGCTACATGGGCGTGCCGCTCTGCCTGGCAGCGTTCGGTGAACCGGGGCTGCCGCCAGCGATGCTGACCGTCATCGTGACGGCGGTTCTCTCGATGGTGTTCGGCGTCATGTTGATCGAGCTCGAGGTTGCGGCCGGCCACGGCCCGATCCGCACCTTTCTGCGTGCCGCCTTCAATGTCGCGCGCAATCCGCTGCCCCTGTCGATCGGGTTCGGTATCCTGGCCTCATGGAGCGGTCTCGTCGTGCCGACGCCGGTCGAGAAGTGGATCGATCTCATGGGAGCGGCCGCCGCCCCCTGTGCGCTGTTCGCCATCGGCCTGTTCCTGTCCGACAAGTCGATCAAGAGCGGGCTGGCCGAAGCGGGCCTCGCCACCTTGATCAAGTTGCTGCTGCAGCCTTTACTGGCGGCGCTGATCCTGCCGTTCTTCATCGACATCCGATCGGTGCCGGGCCAGGTGGCGCTCCTGATGGCGGCATTGCCGACGGCGGCCAACGCCTTCGTGCTCGCCAAGCAGTTCGACGTTTCGGTCGAACAGAACACCGCGGCCGTTCTGCTGTCGACGGCCTTCTCGGTGATCACGGTTTCTGCTTTGCTGGTCTGGGTGGGCGTGTCCTGA
>MKRV01000271.1:0-7014 GCA_001897995.1 Alphaproteobacteria bacterium 65-37
CTGGTGCTCAAGGCCGCCTACATGATGGACAAGGCCGGCAACAAGGTCGCCAAGGCCGAGATCGCCATGATCAAGGTCGCGGTGCCGGCCATGCTGACCAAGGTCGCCGACATGGCGATCCAGGCGCACGGCGCCGGCGGCGTCTCCGACGATTTCGGCCTGGGCGCGACCTACGCCTCGGCGCGCACCCTGCGCATCGTCGACGGCCCCGACGAGGTTCACCGCAACCAGATCGGCCGGATCGAACTGGCCAAGTACAACTGACGCGCCCGCTTTGCCTCTTTCGTTCTCCTCTCCCCCACTTCGGGGGAGAGGAACATGAAAACCAGGACAGTGACTTGTCGCCAAGCCGCAAAGACGGGGGAAGAGAAGGTATGTGAATCCGACAGACCGCCCGTCAGGGACGTGTACACTTCGCGCTCGCGACGGCGATCGCAAGGTGCTCCGGATGGGCGGGAGGGCGACGGCGATGAGCAAGGAGAAGAAACCGCAGAGCCGGGTCGGCGACGACCTTCACGTCGATCTCGCCGACCATATGACCTATGGCGAGTACCTCCATCTGAAGACGCTTCTCGCCGCCCATCGGCCGCTGACCTCCTCGCACGACGAGCACATCTTCATCGTCATCCATCATGTGCAGGAGCTCTGGCTCAAGCTGCTCGACTACGAGATCGCGCTCGCCATCGAAGGCATCCGCACCGACGAGCTTCGTCCGGCACTGAAGGCGCTCGCCCGGGTCGGGCGGGTCCAGGAGCAGCTCGTCTCGGCCTGGGACGTGCTCTCGACCCTGACGCCGGCGGACTACCTGTCGTTCCGCGACGCGCTCGCCAAGTCGTCGGGTTTCCAGTCCTTTCAGTATCGCAAGGTCGAGTTCTTGCTGGGCGCCAAGGACGCCAAGATGCTGCTGCCGCATCGCCACGATCCCGAGATCCATCGCGAACTCGAGGCCGCGCTCAGGGCGCCCAGCATCTATGACGAGGTCCTGCGGCTGGTGGCGCGTCGCGGCTTTGCCGTGCCGGCGGAGGCGCTCGATCGCGACTTCACCGAACCTCATCAGTTCGATCCGAGGATCCGCGATATCTGGCTCTCGATCTATCGCGACTCGCACCGGTACTTCGACCTGTACGAGCTCGCGGAGAAGCTGGTCGATGTCGAGGATCGCTTCCAGCAATGGCGCTTTCGCCACATGAAGACGGTCGAGCGGATCATCGGGTTCAAGCGCGGCACCGGCGGCTCCACGGGCGTCGGCTTTCTCAAGAGTGCGCTCGACCGCTATTTCTTTCCCGAGCTCTGGCAGGTGCGCACGGAGCTTTGAGATCGGCTGACGACGATCAGAAGGTCGGGAGTTCGAATTCCTTCGGGCATGGCATTTTTTCGGTGTCTGTAGTCACTTAAGCTCGCTCTCGGCTTAGGGAAGAAGAAACACACCGAGGGTGCTGTTGACGATATGTGTTGGCGTAGAGTTTGATGACTGCTGCCCCTCCGCCGATGCAAGTTGCAAGGAAGAGACCCAGACGAACGCTCTAGCGAAGCGACGGCCCGTCGAGCGCCACCTAAAGATCTGACTTAGTGACTAGCTCAGCCATGTAACGCTACCAGCCCAGTGCGTTTGCCACGGATAGTAGCGTATCAAGTGCCTCTTCATATCGGTCTTGAAAGTCGGTGAATTCAATGTGCTTCGAACAGACCTTTGCGAACTGCTCCGCGTAGTCGGCTGCGCTCTTGTCGATCGGAAATACCAACTCATGGTGAAGGCCCAGGAACTGGGTCAGGAGCATGCGATACAGCACGGCAGCGTATTTGCTCAGGTCGTAGTGTGCACCCGGCAGTATCAGAAGGTTCTCAAGCTGCGGATTGCCGTGAAGGTAGGCATTGCGGACCCTCGCGATGCGAAGATAGAGCCAGTTGTAGAATGTGGCACAACGATGCGTCTGCACCCATTCGGTGTGCGGGCGGTTGCCGCTCAGAATGCGGTTCACATCCCTGCTGCTTACGTCACCGACGCCAACGTGCCCGATGATTTCAAACGCGCTGATCCAAAGGGCGACGAGCCGGCCGGCGTCGTATTCCGTGCCGGCCGTCGTGAATGGCGTCTGCATGGCGTGATAGGCCATGTTGAGCGACCGGAAGAGCGCGATGTCCTCCTCGGCGGGCTCTTGCGCGCTGAAGCATGCTTCCCACCGCTCTAGCAGCTTGCCAAGGAGGGGTTCGTCCACCCATTGGAGGGGGCGGTACAGGATCTCCGGATTCGCCTGTCCCGCAAACTCATTCACGTCGTGGACGGCTAGCATCGCGGGCGTCGAGGCGTGCATGCCCTCGCTCAGTCGGTCGAGCGTCCACGGATAGAAGGCAAATGAATTGCTGAAGAGAGGGTCGAGACTCGTGCTCTGATGCTTCAGTACCCAGGCAATCGCGTACGGAACGGCGCTGGCACACAGGGCGTCGCGGAGCCCGGATATGGCGTGCGAGCGCCGGAAACTCTGCGGAGCATCTGAATTGAGGAGTAGCAGGCTGGGCGCAAGCTCCTGGCCGAAGGCATCCTTGAAACCGTTCAGGAAGATTTGGAGGTTCGCGTTCTCGGCACATAGCGCCGCGACGGGCTCATCATGGTAGCCCATAATGGCGCCATTCGTACTTTGCACGGCGCACTTAATGTCGATGTTGGGCAGCGCGATAATCGGCGTCCAGGGCATGGGCGCTTTTATCGCGGCAGCGCCGGTATCTCAATTCGGGGGGCGCGTTGCCTCGCACTTGCGCCAGACGAAGTAGCAGAGGTGCTCATCCAGGCAGTCCTGTTGCATTCCAACCAAACCTGAGCCACGTGGCTCGTTACGGTAGGAAAGCAGCAATCAATGACCATCGCCCTCGAGTCATCAAGCAACGACTGCACGACGTCTTCAAGGGCAATGGCCGCGAATTCGCCTTCCTCGATGTGCAGGTCAGCGCTCGTGAGGATGGCGCGCTTCCAGCATGAGTTAGTCATCTGCCGGCGCCGACAGCACCGCCCAGACGGCTTGGGCGAAGAAGCCGGCATGGACGCCGAGCGGGCCCTCGAAGCGGCCATAGACCTTGTAGGTCGCGGGCTGCATCACCGTGCCGATCGCCGAGGCCGCCGCGAGGTCGGGATCGCGTTCGGGAATCTCGCCCGCCTTCATCGCCTGCACGATCACGCCGCGCAGAACGTCGACCGGATTGGGTGTGTCCTCGGGCAACTGCGACAGGAACATGTGCTGCGTCAGCAGGTGGTAGGCGAACAGGGTCCAGTCGTCGTCCGCCCATTCGCAGTAGCAGCGGACGATGGCATCGATCCGTCCGCGCAGGTCGTTCACCTGCTCGGCGGCTTCGCCCAGGGTGAGGGCCAGCGCCCGGTGATGGCGCTGGAAAAGGTCGAAGGCGAGCTGCTCCTTGCTCGGGAAGTGGCGGTAGATCGTGCCCTCGGCGATCGACGCGGCCAGGGCGATCTCGCGGGTCGTGGTTTCGGTGACACCGCGCGCCACGAACAGGGTGAGGGCGGCGCGCTCTATGCGTGCCTTGGTTTCTTCGGCTTTGCCCATGGGGCGCAATCTATGAGGGAGCACTCACTCGGCAAAGCCGTATCGTCGTCGTCCGGCGTCGAAAGCCAGCGCCAGTCCATGATCCAGTCCCGGCTGACGCTGGTCATGGGTACTGTCTCGCTCGCGAACGTAAGGACGGTCTCCAAAGATTGGCGGATCAGCATGCTACCCTCCTTTAGTGAGTAAGCGCTCACATAATAAGTGAGCAATCACTCAATTTCAAGAGTTGGCAAAGTCCCTGATTTCTCACGTGTTTTCCCGGTGGACGGCATGCGGGGGGCTCAATATGGTCGGCCTTACCCAGATGATCCCTGTGGGAGAGACTGCCCGGCTCGGGCGGCGCCGAAGGAGCAACCGACCCCGGAAACTCTCAGGCAAAAGGACCGCAGGAGGATTGGGTCTCTGGAAAGTGGCGTGCGTCCTCGAGCGAAGGGGCGGGCGCCCACCGACGAAGTAAGCCGGCTTCGCTGCCGGCGAATCTTTCAGGTCTCCGGACAGAGGGGGTCGCGAACGGCGCAGTGCTTGCGTCGACCAACGCGACTCGTATGGAGACCTTCTTGAGCGATCCCGCAGCCGGCCCCTTGAAGCGCACGCCGCTTTACGACCTTCACCGCGAACTCGGCGCGCGTCTCGTGCCGTTCGCCGGCTACGAGATGCCGGTGCAGTATCCGACCGGCATCCTGGCCGAGCACACCCAGACACGCACCGCCTGCGGCCTGTTCGACGTCTCGCACATGGGGCAGGTGCGGCTCACCGCCAAGGCCGGCCACAACGCCGCCAAGGCCCTCGAGACCCTGGTGCCGGGCGACATCGCCGGTCTGCAGCCCGGCCAGCAGCGCTACACGCAGTTCACCAACGACCAGGGCGGCATCCTCGACGACCTGATGGTGACCAGCACGGGCGATCACCTGCTGGTGGTCATCAATGCCGCCTGCAAGGACGCCGACCTCGCGCACCTGCAGAAGCACCTCTCGCCCACCTGTGAGGTCGAGCCGATGTTCTCGCGCGGCCTTCTGGCGCTGCAGGGGCCGCAGGCCTCGGCCGTGCTGTCGCGCCTGGTGCCACAGGTCGCCACCATGAAGTTCATGACCGGCGCCTATGTGGTGATCGACGGGGCGCGCTGCTACGTGACGCGCTCGGGCTATACCGGCGGCGACGGCTACGAGATCTCGACGCCGGCCGACCAGACCGACGCCATTGCCCGCAAGCTCCTGTCGAATCCCGAAGTGAAGCCGATCGGGCTCGGCGCCCGCGACTCGCTGCGCCTCGAAGCAGGCCTCTGCCTCTACGGTCACGACATCGACACCACCACCACGCCGGTCGAGGCTGTGCTGCTGTGGAGCGTCGGCAAGGAGCGCCGTGTGCAGGGCGGCTTCCCCGGCGCGTCGGTGATCCAGAAGCAGATTGCCGAAGGCGCGACGCGCAAGCGGGTCGGCCTGCTGCCGGAGGGCAAGGCAATCGCCCGCGAGGGCGCCGAGATCGTCATCGGCGGAAACGTCGTCGGCAAGGTGACGTCGGGCGGCTTCGCCCCCACGCTCGGCCGTGCCGTCGCCATGGGCTACGTCGATCGCGCCCAGTCTGCCAACGGGACCAAGGTCGATCTGCTGGTGCGCGGCAAGCCCGCGCCGGCCGAGATCGTGCCGATGCCTTTCGTCAAACACGCCTACTACCGCGGATAGGAGCTGGATATGGCTGTCACCAAGTACTCTCAGGAACACGAGTGGATCCGCGTCGAAGGCGAGGTCGGCACGATCGGCATCACCCAGTATGCCCAGGAGCAGCTGGGCGACGTGGTGTTCGTCGAGGTGCCCGCGGTCGGCCGCAAGGTCGCCAAGGGTGAGGCCTGCGCCGTCGTCGAGTCGGTCAAGGCCGCGTCCGACATCTATGCGCCGGCTTCGGGCGAAGTCGTCGAGGGCAACGCAGCGCTCGCCGACACGCCGGGCGACGTCAATGCCGAGCCGACGGGCAAGGGCTGGTTCTTCAAGCTGAAGCTGGCCGACAAGGCCGAGCTCGATGGCCTGATGGACGAGGCGGCCTACGAAGCCTTCGTGAAGAGCCTGGGCTGATCGGAGCACGCAATGCGCTATCTCCCCCTCACTGACGCCGATCGCCGGGAGATGCTCTCGGTCATCGGCGCCAAGTCGGTCGATGATCTCTTCAAGGATGTGCCGGCCTCGGCGCGCCTCGGCGCCAAGGTCGCCGGCCTGCCCGATCACCAGGGCGAGCTCGAGGTCGAGCGCGCCTTCCAGGCTTTTGCGGCGAAGAACGTCTCGCCGGGCACCGCGCCCTTCTTCATCGGCGCCGGCGCCTATCGCCATCACGTGCCCTCGACCGTGGACTACATGATCCAGCGCGGCGAGTTCCTGACCTCCTACACGCCGTACCAGCCGGAGATCACGCAAGGCACCTTGCAGTATCTCTTCGAGTTCCAGACGCAGGTGACGTTGCTCACCGGCATGGAAGTGGCCAACGCCTCGATGTATGACGGCTCGACCGGCACGGCCGAGGCCGTGCTGATGGCCAACCGCATCACGCGCCGCCACAAGGCGCTGATCTCGGGCGGTCTGCATCCGCAGTATCGCAGCATCATCGAGACCACGGCCAAGTGGGAAGGCTTCAAGGCCGTCCTGTCCAAAGCCGATGCCGAAGGCCTCGAAGACCTGATCGCTTCGGTCGACAAGGACACGTCCTGCGTCGTCGTCCAGAATCCGAGCTTCTTCGGCCATGTGCGCGACTTCACCAAGCTCGCTGAAGCCTGCCATGCCGCCGGTGCGCTGCTGATCGTGGTCGTGACGGAAGTCGTGTCGCTCGGCCTGCTGAAGCCGCCGGGCGATATGGGCGCCGATATCGTGGTCTGCGAAGGACAGTCGATCGGCAACGGGCTGGGCTTCGGCGGCCCCTATGTCGGCCTGTTCGCGACCCGCGACAAGTACATGCGCCAGATGCCGGGCCGCCTGGTCGGCGAGACCGTCGATGCCGACGGCAAGCGCGGCTTCGTGCTGACGCTGAGCACGCGCGAGCAGCATATCCGCCGTGAGAAAGCGACCTCCAACATCTGCACCAATGCCGGCCTCTGCGCGCTGGCCTTCACGGTGCATCTCACCTTGCTGGGCGAAGCGGGCTTCACCCGGCTTTCCGAGCTGAACCACGCCAAGGCCTCGCAGCTCGCCGACAAGGTGAGCGCCATTGCGGGCGTGAAGCTGTTGAACGACAGCTTCTTCAATGAATTCACGGTGAAGCTGCCCAAGCCTGCAGCGCCCGTCGTCGAGGCGCTGGCGGCCAAGGGAATCCTAGGTGGCCTGCCGGTGTCGCGTCTCATTCCCGACGATCCCTCGGTCGAGAACCTGCTGCTGCTGGCAGCCACCGAGACCGCGACCGACATGGGCATGGACCCGCTGGTCGCCGCGCTGAAGGAGGTGCTGTGATGGTCCAGTCGCTCGACCGCTCCCAGGGTCGCGAG
>MKRV01000271.1:7146-8637 GCA_001897995.1 Alphaproteobacteria bacterium 65-37
GGCCTGCCGGGCCTTTCCGAGCCGCAGGTGGTGCAGCATTACACGCGGCTCAGCCAGAAGAACTACGCCATCGACATGGGCGTCTATCCGTTGGGCTCGTGCACCATGAAGCACAATCCGCGGATCAACGAGAAGGTGGCGCGCTTTGCGGGCATCGGTGATCTCCATCCGCTGCAGCCGGTCTCGACCGTGCAGGGCGCGCTGGAGCTGATCGACCAGCTGGCCCATTGGCTGAAGACCCTGACCGGCATGCCGGCCGTCGCCATGTCGCCGGCCGCCGGCGCGCACGGCGAGATGTGCGGCATGATGGCCATCGCCGCGGCGCTCGAGGCCAAGGGCGAACGCGCCAAGCGCAAGGTCGTGCTGGCGCCGGAATCGGCTCACGGCACCAACCCCGCAACGGCGGCGGCGCTCGGCTTCACCGTGAAGCCGATCCCGGCCAACGATCGCGGCCGCGTCGATCTCGCGGCGTTGAAAGCCGCCCTCGGCCCCGACGTGGCGGCGATCATGCTGACCAACCCCAATACCTGCGGCCTGTTCGAGAGCGAGATCGTCGAGATCTCCAAGGCCGTGCACGACGTCGGCGCCTACTTCTACTGCGACGGCGCCAACTTCAACGCCATCGTCGGCCGCGTGCGGCCGGGCGATCTCGGCGTCGATTGCATGCACATCAACCTGCACAAGACCTTCTCGACGCCACACGGCGGCGGTGGACCGGGCGCAGGGCCGGTGGTGCTGTCGGCGGCGCTGGCGCCCTATGCGCCCTATCCCTGGATCGTGAAGGACGGCGACACGTGGCGCGTCGCCGAAGATGGCGGCGCCCTCAAGTCTCTGGGGGTCGATGGCGCACCGCTGGGACGCCTCAAGGCCTTCCACGGCCAGATGGGCATGTTCACGCGCGCCCTGGCCTATATCATGAGCCACGGCGCCGACGGGCTGAAGCAGGTGGCCGAGGACGCGGTTCTGTCCGCCAACTATGTGATGGCCGCGCTGAAGGACGTCATGAGCCCGGCCTTCGAAGGCCCGTGCATGCACGAGGCGCTGTTCGACGACAGCTTCCTGAAGGACACCGGCGTCAGCACCCTCGACTTCGCCAAGGCGATGATCGACGAGGGCTATCACCCGATGACCATGTACTTCCCGCTGGTGGTCCATGGCGCCATGCTGATCGAGCCGACCGAGAGCCAGGCCAAGGAAGACCTGGATCAGTTCATCGGCGCGCTGCGGTCGCTCACCGAGCGGGCGAAGACCGGCACGGCGGCGGAAGAGTTCAAGGCGGCCCCGCGCTTCTCGCCGCGTCGCCGTCTCGACGAGACCCTGGCGGCCCGCAAGCCGATCCTGCGCTGGCGGCCGTCGAACAATCCGCCGGAAGGCGATCCGATGAAGCAGGCGGCCGAGTAGGCCGCCTCCCTCTTTCCCGATCTACATTGCCGGAGGGCGACCGTGACTCTCGATTTCCTGCTGACGTCGCTGATCGTGGTCGCCTCTCCC
>MKRV01000272.1:0-4255 GCA_001897995.1 Alphaproteobacteria bacterium 65-37
GTTCGAGCGACCCTGGCACGTCGGCGTGCTGTGGAATGACGATCCGCGCCTGCCGGCACCGCTGCTCGCCGAGCTGCGACGCGATCCCGCGCTGGTCGTCGGCGACAACGAACCCTATTCGGCGCGAGCATCGTACGAATACACGCTGAACGCCCATGCGCGTTCTCGTGCCATCCCGCATTGCTCGCTGGAAGTACGCCAGGACCTCATGAGCACACCCGACGATGCCCGTGCCTGGGGCCGAAGGCTCGCGCCGGCGATCAAGGCCGCGGTCGCGGCGGCGCTGTCATGAGCCGCCCCGTCCTGAAGTGCGTGCCGATCGCCGAGGCGCCGGTGGATCTCGTGCGCCGACATCTCGGTGAGGCCGCCAACGGCTGGAGCGTCGGCACCTGGGGCGCCATCGGCGAGTTCCAGTACGATGCCGGAGAGCCCGGCCTCGCCGTAGACCTCGCAACCCTGTCGGTCACGAGCCCCCGTGGCGCCCTGCATATCGGTGACCTCGGCACCGCCATTGCCTTCGCTCTCGTCGACGAGGACGGCCGCACGCGCGAAATCGCCTTCTGCACGCCGCTGTCCGGCGCCCGCCGCGAGACGGTCACCGAGCTCGACCGCGGCCTGTTCGACCTCGGCATCGGTGCTCCCCATATCGACATGCTGGTTCGGCTCGCCGACGGCGATGATGAAACCCTTGCGGCGCTCCGCGAAGGCCTCGGCAAGCCGCTGCTGGGGCCAGGCAACCCGGCCGGGCCGGCAATCGCCCGGGCCAGCCCGACCCGGATCTTCGCCTCGGCCCTGGCGCGGCTCGAGGTGCACCAGCCCATTCCACCGCCCGGCGGCAAATCGCCGGAAGGACCGCACAGCCATTTGCTGCCGCACCTGCTGAAGGAAGGCCAGTCGCGGGCGCCAGGTTCGGTCCTGCCGGCTGGTTTACACTGCGGACTGAGCCTATATCCCCGGACAAAGCTCTGAGCTTTGTGCTGCCAGGAGACGATCATGGACGACAAGACCCGTACCGAACTCGAGGCTGCCGCCTTTCGCCGGCTGGTGGCGCACCTGCAGGAGCGTACCGATGTCCAGAACATCGACCTGATGAACCTGGCCGGCTTCTGCCGCAACTGCCTGTCACGCTGGTATCGCGAGGAGGCGGGTGCCCGGGGCATCGAGATCGCCGACCCCAAGGCGCGCGAGATCGTCTACGGCATGCCCTACGAGGAATGGAAGGCCAAGCACCAGAAGGACGCCTCGGGCGACCAGAAAAAGGCCTTCGACAAGGCTCAGCATAAGCATTCCTGAGGCATGCGGCTTCGGCGTCCACGTTATCCCCATCTTTCATCGGTGGAGAGTCGTTGAGCTGACATAGTCACCGCTCCTATGGTCCGGCGCTCGGGATCAAGGAGTTGCGGACATGCCGGACGGAAGCGCCGTTTCCAACAAGACCAAGGCCGGGCCGATTTCTGCGGACCGTCTGAAGAGCTTCGTCGAGCGCATCGAAAAGCTCGAGGAAGAGCGCCGTGCCATCGGTGGCGACGTCAAGGACGTCTACAGCGAGGCCAAGGGCGTGGGCTACGACGTGAAGACGATCCGCAAGATCGTCTCGATGCGCCGCATGGATGCGGCCGACCGTGCCGAGGAAGAGACCCTGCTGGACGTCTACAAGCACGCGCTGGGCATGGTCTGATCGGCGCCTGAGGGCAATCGTTCGTTCTGGCACCGCGCGGGAATGTGATTTCGCGCGATCCCTGCAGGCGCTAGGGTCCTGCCACGGCACGACGCCCCCGGACCGAAGGGGCGGGCCGAGGAGGAGACCATGCGCAAGACCGTCATTGCCGGCGTTTGCGTCGGCTTGGGCCTCGTTTCGGCACAAGCCAGTGCGCAACTCGCCGTCTCGTCGAACGATCACAAGATCAAGCAGGAAAACGGCGTCAACAAGAACGTCGCCAATCCACCGCCCGACAGCATCACCGTCCTGGATCTCGGCACGCTCCCGGTGAAGGTCCTGGGAACGGTCGACAACGTACCGGGCAGTGTTGTCGGACCGCCGCTCTCGGTCGCGATCACGCCCGACGAAACCCTGGCGCTCGTCGCCTCGTCGTCGAAACTCGATCCTGCCGATCCGACGAAACTGGTTCCCGACGATCGCATCACCGTGGTCGACCTCAAGGATCGCAAGGTGATCGGCACGCTGAATACCGGACCGGGGGCGGCTGGCCTCTCGATCACCAAGGACGGCAAGCGCGCCTACGTCGCCAACCGCATGGCCGGATCGGTCTCGATCCTGTCGATCGACGGCAAGCAAGTGGCGCTGGTGAAGACCGTACCGCTGATGAAGGCGGACACGTTGCTCAGCCACATCGCCCTGTCACCGGACGGCGGCACCGGCGTGGTGACGCGAAATGGCGACGCCAAGGTCGAGTTGGTGAAGCTCGGCGGCGACAACATCACCTCGACCGCCGTGCTGGATATCGCGCCGCGCCCCTACGCGGCGGCGGTGACGCCCGACGGCAAGACGGCCGTGGTTGCGAGCCTCGGCGACCCCAAGGGGAACGGCGTGCTCAGCGTCATCGATCTCGCCAGCGGAAAGATCGTCAACACCACGGACATCGGGCACGAGAGCCTCGAGGGCATGATGATGTCGCCCGACGGCCGGTGGATCGCAGGCGTGGCGCATGGCGGATCGACGCGTCCGAAAGATGCGCCGCAATACAAGCCCAAGGGGGTGGTCGTGCTCTATCGCCTTGAGGGCAATGGCCTCACCAAGGTCAGTGAAGCGCCGATTGGTGGATGGTCGCAGGGCGCCTCGTTCTCGCGCGACGGCAGCGTGGTGATCGTGCAGAACATGAACGAGGCGAACCTGCAGGTGTTCAAGAACGACAACGGCAAGCTTACCGACACGGGCCAGAGCATTCCCACGGTCGGTGGCGCGGCGGCGATCCGATCGTCGACCGATCGTTGAAACTAACGCCCTCGGCGCACAAGGGGCTGCAGGGCGGCGTCGGTCTGCGATGCCGCGAGCATCCGGGCGGCGTCGTGCCCGACTCCGGGCACCTCGATCAGTGACCAGCGAAGCGGCCAGCCGCGGCTGGCCGCCACGGCTTGGGCGGTCCTGAAGGCGTTCTGGCCACGGGCGAGGCGGTAGGGGCCCTGCGCCATGGCCTCGGCCGACATGTCGAGGCTCTTGGTGCCGGTATCGGCACCTCCCAGGGCCACGACGATAGGCAGGGCCAGATAGGCACGCAGGGCCTGCTCGGCGTCGTGAGGCGGCTCGATCCCGCCGAAGCCGAACGGCGCCGCGGTGTCCGTGCTGGGCATCACCCACGTTGACGGATTGGCGAGCACGATCGCGGCCGCCTCGGTCGGTGTAAAGGCTACGACCCGCCCTACGAACTGTGCGCCCGCCGAGTGTCCGATGAGGACATAGGGCATCCCGGGCTGGCCGGCGGCATTGCGCGCCCAGGCCACGAGCGGCGCCACGAGGTCGATGGACCGCGATCCGGGCGGAACGAGATGGCCGTGCTCGACGACCCCGCCCAGTTGGTACCGGTCACGCGGAAAGCGCTGCTGGTCGAACTTGGGGGCGACGACGAAGGCGCAGAGCTTGTCAGCCAGAGGCCGGGCGCGATCGCGATAGGGGCCGGCGTCGCGCTGGATGCCGTGGAACACGACGAGAAGCAGGGAGGGTGTGCACTGAACCGGCCGATAGGTGAAGACGTCGAGGACCGTTCCCGACAGCGAGACCGACTGCTCGCCATCGCCGGGCCCGATTGTCGCAGCACGATCCTGCCCGTGAGCAGTAGCGGCAGCGAGAGACAGGGCGAAAGTAAGGGCGACCAGGTTCCAAGGACGATAGCCCATGCGGTTCCTCCCTCTGGCGATCGTATCAGAACCAGATGTTCATCGGCAGGCCGTAGCGGTCGCGCGCATCGGCGGGGCCGAGGCGGGTGGCCAGGCCCTGGCCGATCAGAAGGGCAGTGCGGCAGCAAGCGATGGCGTCGAGAATGTCATCGCGTGCCGCGCCCGGCAGGCGATCCGTCTTCGTCGTGAAGCCATGCCGGGCGAGAAGCCTGCGGCGTTCGGCGAAGCCCTCCGGCTGGCGCTTCTTGCTCAGCACCGGCTTGCCGTCGTTCATGCGCGTGAAGGCCAGCTCGGGATGCGCTTCATGGACGATGCGCCGAAGCCCGTGGCTGTCGCGCAGCAGGGCATCGACCTCGCGCAGCTTGGGAAACAGGTGAAAGGTCTGCTGATTGAGACCGAGACC
>MKRV01000272.1:4272-4813 GCA_001897995.1 Alphaproteobacteria bacterium 65-37
AGCGACGGACGGCAGGGTGTCGGGAAGACCGAGCTCGCTTTGCCTGGCATCAGCGCGCGCGCCTCGGCCTCGCAGGCACGGCCAGGGCGGGGGGTATCAGTGAGGCCGATCGGCATGTCGACCGCCAAAATGGAAAGGCCCTCGCAGGCGTCTGCGAGGGCCGTCACAACTCGGATGTCCAGGGTGCCGTCACTGTCGCGCCGGCAGACGACCCAGCCGGTGCGGCAACCGTCGGCACCCCCGACGATCAAAGGCCGCCTACCACTTGGTCATTTCGGCCTTGAGGTTACCGTCGAGCGCCGCGAGGAATTCCTCGGTGGTCTGGTACGGATGGCTGGGATCGATGAGGATCGCGAGATCCTTGGTCATCTTGCCGCTCTCGACGGTCGCGACGCAGACCTTCTCCAGCGCATCGGCGAATTTCACCACGTCGGGCGTGCCGTCGAAAGTGCCGCGATATTTGAGGCCCTGCGTCCAGGCGAAGATCGAGGCGATCGGGTTGGTCGAGGTCGGCTTGCCCTTCTGGTGCTCGCGGTAGTGG
>MKRV01000272.1:4889-50809 GCA_001897995.1 Alphaproteobacteria bacterium 65-37
AAGGCGCCTTCCCACTTCAGCGCCGAGGCGACCATGTCGTCGATCAGGCGATGTTCGTAGGTGATGCCCTTGGCCTTGAACTTGTCGGCGAATTCCTTGTCGAACACTTCCTGGAACAGGTCTTTGAAGCGGCCGTCGTAGCGCTTGAGGATGGTGTTCTTGGTCGAGAGATAGACCGGCCAGCCGCGGTTCAGGCCGTAGTTGAAGGAGCTGCGGGCGAAGCCGATGATCGACTCGTCGTTGTTGTACATGGCGAGCGCCACGCCGCCGCCCGGGAAGTCGTAGACGTTGTGCTCGATCTTCTTGCCGTCGGCACCTTCGAAGGTGATCGTGAGCTTGCCCTTGCCCGGCACCACGAAGTCGGTAGCGCGATACTGGTCACCGAAGGCGTGACGGCCGATGACGATCGGCTTGGTCCAGCCCGGCACGAGGCGCGGTACGTTCTTGCAGACGATCGGCTCACGGAAGATCGTGCCGCCGATGATGTTGCGGATCGTGCCGTTGGGCGACTTCCACATCTCCTTGAGGTTGAACTCCTTCACGCGCGCTTCGTCGGGCGTGATGGTCGCACACTTAACGGCGACGCCGTACTGCTGCGTGGCCTTGGCCGAATCGACCGTCACCTGGTCGTTGGTCTTGTCGCGGGATTCGATGCCGAGGTCGTAGTATTTCAGGTCGATGTCGAGATAGGGAAGGATCAGCCTGTCCTTGATGAACTTCCAGATGATCCGGGTCATCTCGTCGCCGTCCATCTCGACGACCGGATTCTTCACCTTGATCTTCGCCATCTTTCGAACCTCAAAGTTCCCGCTGCGCGCCGAGAGGTGACGAGCCGCCCCAGTTGCCCGGAGCGGCTCCATCAGACGCCGTGTCAGAGAGCGGCGAGGGCGTCGTTCAGCGTCTTGCTCGGCCGCATGCCTGCCGACGTCTTGGCCTGGTCGGGCAGATAGTAGCCGCCCGTATCCACCGGCTTGCCTTGCGCGGCGATCAGCTCGGCGTCGATCTTGGCCTCGTTGGCCGCCAGCGCCTCCGCCAGCGGCTTGAAGCGGGCCGAGAGGGGCGTGCTGTTGTCGCGCCGGGCCAGCGCCTGGGCCCAGTACAGAGCCAGATAGAAGTGGCTGCCGCGATTATCCAGTTCGCCGACCTTGCGAGCCGGCGAGCGGTTGTCCTCGAGGATCTTGCCGTTGGCCTCGTCGAGCGTCTCGGCCAGGACCTTCACGTCCTCGTTGCCGGTCGTCTGCGCCAGGTGCTCCAGCGAAGCGCCCAGCGCCAGGAACTCGCCCAGCGAATCCCAGCGCAGGTAGCCCTCGTGCTGGAACTGCTCGACGTGTTTGGGCGCCGAGCCGCCGGCGCCGGTCTCGAACAGGCCGCCGCCCTGCAGCAACGGAACGATCGACAGCATCTTGGCCGACGTGCCCAGCTCCATGATCGGGAAGAGGTCGGTCAGGTAGTCGCGCAGCACGTTGCCGGTGACGGAGATCGTGTCCTGCCCCTTGCGAATGCGCTCGAGCGAGAACTTGATCGCGTCGACCGGCGCCAGGATGCGGATGTCCAGGCCCTTCGTATCTTCTTCCTTGAGGTACTTCTCGACCTTGGCGATCAGCTGCGCGTCGTGGCCACGCTTGGCATCGAGCCAGAACACAGCAGGGGTGTTGGTGAGTCGGGCGCGGCGCACGCCGAGCTTGACCCAGTCGCGGATCGGCTCGTCCTTGACCTGGCACATGCGGAACACGTCGCCGGCCTCGACCTTCTGTTCCATCAGGACCTTGCCGTCCTCGGCGACCACGCGGACCGTGCCGGCGGTGGCTACCTCGAACGTCTTGTCGTGCGAGCCGTACTCCTCGGCCTGCTGCGCCATCAGGCCGACGTTCGGCACCGTGCCCATCGTCTTCGGGTCGAAGGCACCATTGGCCTTGCAGTCCTCGATGACGGCCTGGAACAGCGTCGAGTAGCAGCGATCGGGGATCGCGGCGATGCAGTCGTGCAGCTTGCCGTCGGCGCCCCACATCTTGCCCGACTCGCGGATCATCGCCGGCATCGAGGCATCGATGATCACGTCGCTCGGCACGTGGAGGTTGGTGATCCCCTTGTCGGAATTGACCATGGCGAGGCCCGGCCGCTTCGCGTACTCGGCCTGGATATCGGCCTTGATGGCTGCCTTCTCGGCCTCCGGCAGCGTCTCGATGCGGGTCAGCATGTCACCCAAGCCATTGTCGGGATCGACGCCGAGCTTCTTCAGCGTCTCGCCATGCTTCTCGAACACGTCGGCGAAGAAGACGGAAACGCAATGGCCGAACAGGATGGGATCGGAGATCTTCATCATGGTCGTCTTGAGGTGCAGCGAGAACAGGATGCCGTCCTTCTTCGCGGCGTCGATCGCAGCGGCGTAGAATGTGCGCAGTGCCTTACGGTTCATCACCGAGCAGTCGATGATCTCGCCGGCCTTGAGCGGGATCTTGGGCTTCAGCACCGTGGTCGCGCCGTCGCTGGCGACCAGCTCGATGCGCGCATTGGTCGGCGCCGCAATGGTCGTCGCGACCTCCGAGCCATAGAAGTCGCTGCCCGACATGTGGGCCACGCGCGTCTTCGAGTCCTTGCTCCAGGCACCCATCTTGTGCGGATGCTTGCGCGCGTACTGCTTCACGGCGCCGGCGGCGCGGCGGTCGGAATTACCCTCGCGCAGCACCGGGTTGACGGCACTGCCGAGCACCTTGCCGTAGCGGGCGCGGATTTCCTTGTCCGCCGGCGTGGCGTCGCTGTCGGGATAATTCGGGATGTCGTAGCCCTTGGCCTGCAGCTCCTTGATCGCGGCCTTCAGCTGCGGGATCGAGGCGGAGATGTTGGGCAGCTTGATGATGTTGGCCTCGGGCTTCATCGCAAGCTTGCCGAGCTCGGCCAGCTCGTCGTTGATCTTCTGCCCGGGCTTCAGCTTGTCGGGGAAGTTGGCGATGATGCGGCCGGTCAGCGAAATGTCCTTCAACTTCATCTTCACGCCGGCTGTCCCGACGAACGCCTCGACGATCGGCAGCAGAGAAAACGTCGCAAGCCCGGGGGCTTCATCGACCTTCGTCCAGACGATTTCGAGATCTGACATACCTGCACTCCGTACGCCGCTTTGGGTTTGGCTGAGTTGATATATTGCTGATTATAGCGTGCCCTTGTTGCACCGCCGTGAGGCAAAGGCAATCTCCGCCACGGCGAGGGCAAAGAGGTCTAAGGCCTCGCGGAAACGTGGTCTCGAGGGCCGTCGCCGTGTTGCCGCATGGGGTGATCGGCACGGCGTTCATCGACGCGATCTCAGTCGGTCTCACTCACCGACAGCCCGTCCGTGACGATCAGGAGCCGCCGCAATGTGGGCGCCTGCCGGTACAGGGCAGACGTCAGACCCGATCCAGGCGCTTTGCCAAGCCGACGGAGCGCGGCATGGCGGCAATTGCCGGCAGCACGCCCTCGATGCTGTCGACGAAAGCGACGTGATCGAGATGGGTCCGTTCGGCGAAACCGCCTTCCACGACGTTCTGCAACAGGGCCGCGAGCGGCTTCCAGTAGCCACCCTGATCGATGATCACGATCGGCTTGGTGTGCAGACCGAGGGTGCGCCAGGACAGGACCTCGAAGAGCTCTTCCAGGGTGCCGAGCCCGCCGGGCAGCACCACGAAGCCATCCGACCGCTCGAACATCTGCAGCTTGCGTTCGTGCATCGTGTCGACCACGGCCGTCTCGGTCAGGGCCGGGTGGCCGGCCTCGCGCTCCAGCAGGAAGCGGGGGATGATGCCGACGACCTTGCCGCCGCGGTCGAGAGCGGCATTGGCCACCAGGCCCATCAGGCCGACACCGCCACCGCCGTAGACCAGCGTTATGGCCTGGTCGGCCAGCATCCGGCCCAGCGCCACGGCGGTCTCGCGGGTGGTCGGGTCGGTACCGAACCGGGCGCCACAGAAGACGCACAGGGAGGCGGGGCGGGAAGAGGGGGGACTGGACTCGGGCACGAAATCTGCTTTTTTTGAGACGAACCGACGCCTTTCAGACGCCGGATGACATGGTATCATTTCGCGGAGGATGGTCGCGACGCCAATGGGGACGGTCGTCGCACCGTTGGGAGGGCGATGTCACGCACTGTTTTCGGGCTGGTTGCGGTCGGCGCGATCGTCATTGCGATCGCGTTGGCGGTCGCGTGGCGTGGCGGGCTCCTCGAACAGGCCTCCATAGACCGGCCAGCCAACGTCGCATCGAAGTCAGAACCCGCGGTACCGGCGGCACCCTCGGATTCCAGCACGCCGCCCGCGAATATGGCGGCCACGGTGCCCAGTTTCGACGTCGCCCGCATCGGTCCGGACGGCCGGGCGGTCGTCGCCGGCCGGGCGGCGCCAGGTGCCAAGATCGTGCTGCTCGACGGCGGCAAGGAGATCGCCAAGACGGAGGCCGATCCGCGCGGGGAATGGGTCGTCATCCTGCAGGATCCGCCGCTGGCCGTGGGTCAGCATGAGCTGCGTGTCGTGCAGCACATCGAGGGCCGAGCGCCGGTCACGTCGGAACAGGCGGTGGTTGCAGTGGTTCCGGAGCGGTCGGGCACGGGCGACAAGCCGCGTGAAGATACGCTGGTCATGATCACGCCGCGGGGGGGCGCGCCGACCCTGGTGCAGCCGCCGTCGGCTGCTGGTGTGCCGAGGTCTGGGGATCTCGTCCTGTCCACGCTCGACTACGACGACCGCGGCAATGTGACAATCTCCGGCCAGGCTCAGCCCGATACGATCGTCCGCGCTTACATCAACGACCGCATGGTCGCCGAGGGAACCGTGGGGGCTGACGGGCGCTGGCGCCTGAAGCCGCTCGATCCGCTCGACCAGGGCAAGTACAAGCTGCGCGTCGACCGCATCGCCAAGGACGGCAAGCCGGTGGCACGTCTCGAGCTGCCGTTCGAAAAGACCACCATCACGCCGATATCGGAGGCCGACGGCCGTCGGCTGCATGTCGTTCGCGGCGACAACCTGTGGAATATCGCGCACGCCCATTATGGCCAGGGCTGGCAGCACACGATCATCTTCGGCGCGAACAAGGATCAGATCCGCGATCCCAATCTGATATACCCCGGACAGGTCCTTACCCTGCCCAAGGTCAACTGACGGCCCCCGCGGCCATAGAGAGCTTCTTCATCATGCTGGCCAATTTCCTGGTGCCGATCCTCGACGACGGTTGGCGCTTCATCGCGCTCTTTGCCGGCGCGACCTTTCTGGCTGCGCTGACCGGCGCGGGATGGCTGTTCTGGCCGCTGATCGTGCTGACCCTGTGGTCGATCTACTTCTTTCGCGATCCGCCACGTGCCGTGCCGCAAGAGGACGGGCTGCTGATCGCGCCGGCCGACGGGCTGGTGCAGATGGTGGCAGAGGCCGTGCCGCCGGCCGAGCTCGGACTCGGCGATCAGCCGCTGACGCGGGTGTCGATTTTCCTGTCGGTGTTCGACGTGCACATCAACAGGGCGCCTTGCGCCGCCACGATCGATGTCGTCGCCTACCGGCCGGGCAAGTTCCTGAACGCCGCCGCGGACAAGGCCAGCGAGGAGAACGAGCGGATGGCGTTGGCGCTGCGCCGCGCCGACGGCCGTGTGATCGGCTGTGTCCAGATCGCCGGCTGGGTCGCCCGCCGCATTGTCTGCTACGTCAAGCCGGGCCAGGCGGTCACGGCGGGGGAGCGCTTCGGCCATATCCGCTTCGGCAGCCGGACCGATCTCTATCTGCCCGCCGGGGCGCGTTTGCTGGTGGCAGCCGGGCAGCGCATGATCGGCGGCGAGACCGTCATGGCCGAGCTCGATCCCGCCCGGACGGATCCGCGCCCGGCTATCGAGTTCTAAGGGGCCGAACGGCTCGAGGAGTCCGACTCTAGGGAGTCCGAAATGGACGACGATCTGCGTTCGCGCCGCGGGCGGCTGCGCGGCTTTTCCATCAATCGCCTCATCCCGAACGTGCTCACCCTGGCCGCCCTCTGCTCGGGGTTGACGGCCATCCGCTTTGCGCTGCAGGGCGAGATGCGTCTCGCGGTGATCGCGATCATCGTCGCTGCGATCTTCGACGCGCTGGACGGGCGTGTGGCGCGGCGGCTGGGGGTGACCAGCCGGTTCGGCGCCGAGCTCGACTCGCTTTCCGACTTCCTCTGCTTCGGCGTGGCGCCCGCGCTCGTGCTCTATCTCGCGTCGCTGCGCGAGGTGGGCTCGCTGGGCTGGATGGTCGTGCTGATGTTTCCGATCTGCTCGGCGCTACGGCTTGCGCGCTTCAACACCGCACTGGTCTCGGACACGCCGCCGCCGGCCTGGACGGGGCAGTTCTTCACCGGCGTTCCGGCACCGGCCGGTGCCTTGCTGGCGCTGATGCCGCTGATGGTGAGTTTCGAGATCGAGGCGGCATGGCCGCGTCACGCGCTGGTGGTCGGAGTTGTGCTTGTCGTGGTCGGCGGCCTGATGGTGAGCCGCCTGCCGACCTTCTCGTTCAAGAAGGGCAGGGTGCCACGCCATCTCGTGCTGCCGGCCCTGCTGGGCGCTGCGCTCGTCATGACGGTGATCGCGAGCTCGCCCTGGATCGGCCTGTCGCTGCTGGGGCTGGGCTACATGGCGTTGATTCCCTTCAGCTGGGTGGCCTATCGCCGCCAGGCGCAGGCGGATCGGCAGTCGGCGACCGCGGCAGGTGAGATCGTCCCCTTGCGGGCGGTGGATCCGCACGACTGACGCTGGCCGACTTACTTTGTTCGACTGACATTGGCCGACTGGCATGCTCGACCCCGTCCTGAGGCGTTGGATCGACCCGCCGCTCGACCGGGCCGGCCGATGGCTGGCTGATCGAGGCGTTTCGGCAAATGGGCTGACGCTCGCGGGGCTGGCGGCAGGTGTGCTGACCGTTCCGCTGCTGGCTTTCGAGCATTATGGGCTGGCACTCCTCGCCATTGCGGCCAATCGGCTGCTCGATGGTCTCGATGGCGCAGTCGCCCGCCAGGGCAAACCCACGGCGTTCGGGGGCTACCTCGATATCGTCTGCGACATGGCCTTCTATGCCGCCGTGCCGCTGGGTTTTGCCCTTGCCCAGCCGGGCAATGCCGTCTGGGCGGCGCTGCTCCTGGCATCGTTTGTCTGTACCTGCGCCTCCTTCCTGGGACGGGCCGCCATGGCGCGAGAACGGTCCGAGGCCGACGACGGCCGAAGGGGCGCCAAATCGTTCTTCTACGCAGCCGGCCTGATCGAGGGGACGGAAACTATCCTTGCCTTCGTCGCCTTCTGCCTCTTGCCGGCGGCCTTTCCCTGGTTGGCCGCCGCCTTTGCGAGCCTGTGTTTCTGGACGGCCGGCGGGCGGCTGGTCGCGACCTGGCAGTCAGAATCAGAATCTGGCTCCTAGCCTTTGTGTGGCTGCTGGTCCGTAACTTCCACATTTTGTGGTTACATTTCCAATAATCACGTTGAATCAATGAATTATAAATAACATGCGATTTGCGGTTTGTTCTAATTGACCTAATGAATCACTTTAAGTACGCTGCCTAAGTTAAATCACAATTCATTTTTCGAGGCGCCTCAGTCCGCCTCGTCGAATTGCGTGGGGAGCCGAAATGCTGTCGATCTTCCGTCGCGTGATGAAGTGCACTCAAGGGGCTACGGCCGTTGAGCTGACCCTGATCACCTCCATCATCGCTGTGGCCGCCATTGCTTCCATGCGGTCGGTGAGCAGCAAAGTGACCAGCGTGCTGAGCTCGGTGGGGCCGCTGAACTAAGCTGAGACGGCCGCCATCGGTAAGGGGATGTCGCTTCTGGCGCTTCTTCAGACCGGGTGCCTGATCCTTCTGGCTGTCCTGCTCCTCGTGGCAGCCTGGCGGGATCTCCACACGCTTCAAATCGCCAATAGCCTGCCGCTTGCCATCGCGGCTCTCTATGCCACCTGGTCGGCCCTCGGCCTGACAGCCGGAACCACCACCATCGAAAATCTGGGTTGGGCCGTCTGTTGCGCTTTGGCGCTCTTCCTGGCGGCGACGCTTGCGTTTGCGGTCGGCATGATGGGCGGCGGTGACGTCAAGCTGGTCGCGGCGACGGGTCTTTTCGCCGGACCCGCCTTGATGCTGGATTTCGTCTTGATCGTTGCGGTTGCCGGCGGGCTCCTGGGGGTCGGCGTCCTCATGGGGGTGCCGCTCGGCGCCGCTCCAGCCTCGGGGGCCGCGACGGCGCGTGGCCGGTTGAGCCGTCGACTGCCTTACGGACCCGCGATTGCCGTCGGCGGTCTTTGGCTTGTCGCTGCTCTGACGTAGGCTGGGCGCCTTCAAGGGGGAGCCCGACCATGATCGTGTCGTTGTTTGCAGCCAGGCCCATTCCGTATGCGCTGCTTGGCATTCTGGCCGCTACTGCGGCGATCGCGCAGACGCCTGCTGCCGGTCCGGCGCCGGGCAAGGTGGTGCGCAGCGTCGTCGAAACCACGGCATCACCGGCCGTGCCGGAGTTTCGCGATCCCAAGACTGGTCGGGTCTGGAACCAGAACAATGTCGGAAACGGCCCGGTCGGCAAGCCGACGCCGGCCGATCTCGCCTTCGATCCCGCAGGACAGACCACGCGTATCGACGGCGTGGTGGTCCAGCGGCCGCCGACGGCATTGCTCGGCTGGTCGCCGCCCTCCGCGGGACCCAACGTGCCGTTGGTGAGCCTCGACAATCCGACCCTCAGCGCCGTGCCGGGCAAGCGCTGGCAAGTGGCTCTCTATGTCGACAACAATGCCAACGGCACGATGGTGCCGATGATCGACTGCAGCTTCACCAACGGCGGCAATGCCGTCATGGAGACTCGCGTGCTGGTGCCCGCCCTGGGGGCCGGCGTTCGCGCCGGCATCCTGATCTATGGGCCGAAGACCGAGCTCTTCGTCGATCGTGCCAACTGCCGTATCGTTTCGCCCTGACCCGATCAGCCCTGCACCGAGTAGCCGCCGTCCACGGTGATGGCGGCGCCGGTGACATAGTCGGACGCTGCCGCCGCCAGAAAGACGGCGATGCCCGCAAAATCGTCCGGCGAGCCCCAACGGCCAGCAGGCAGGCGCTTCAGCACGGAATCGTGCAATCCGGGGACTTCCTGTCGAGCGCGCTGAGTGAGCGCTGTGTCGATCCAGCCGGGCAGGATGGCATTGACCTGGATGCTGTCCTTCGCCCAGGCCGTCGCCATCGCCTTGGTCATCTGCACGATGCCGCCCTTGCTGGCTGCGTAGGCCGTCGCGAAGGACGCCCCGAAGATCGACATCATTGATCCGATGTTGATCACTTTGCCGGCGCCGATTTTCTTCATCTCCGGGTAAGCCGCGTGGCTGCAGAGGAAAGCGCTCGTCAGGTTGCTATCCAGCACATGGTGCCATTCCGCCAAGGTATAATCCTGAGGCGGCTTGCGAATGCTGGTGCCGGCATTGTTCACGAGAATGTCGAGGCGGCCGTACTGTCTGACCGTGTCGGCGATCAAGGCCCGGCACGACTCTTCCTTCAAGACGTCGACGGCGATCGCACTCGCCTTGGCCCCGAGAGCGCGAAGTTCCTCCACGGCCGTGGCGTTCTTCGCGGCGTCGCGTCCGGCAACGACGACCGTTGCGCCCGATGTCGCCATGCCTTTGGCCATGCCGAGGCCGATACCACCGTTGCCGCCGGTCACGACCGCCACGCGTCCCGAAAGATCGAAGAGATTCATTGTTTCCCCCGCTTGCCTTGCTGCGGCCTGTATAGCGAATAGCTGCAACCGGAAACAGTTCGAGCCGTTGACGTCGGTAGCAAGACACGCGCGCGGTGCGCTGGCCGGGCTGACTGGCAAGCCGTGAGCGAGGGTGGCGGCGATCGAAAGATCGCCGCCATTTCTCGATCGCTTACTTCCGATCGTTCAAGAGCTGGATTTGGTCGGTAGCTGGATTTGGTCGGTGCGCCGTCTTCGTTCAGCACAGAAGGGGGAAGAACAGAAGCGGGCAGAGCAGAAGCGGGTCGAACTCTGCTGAACTACTTCTTCTTGGTCAGCGACCGGTCGGCGGTGTCCCCGGCCTGGCCGTTCTGCCTGCCGTTTACCGCAGCATCGTTGTCGATCAGCTTGAGGAGATCGTCGGGCAAGGGTTCACTCGCGATCTCGTCATACATCGCGTGAAGCTGCTTGTGCAGCCAGAGGTCGAAGGGACGCTCGCCGGTCTTGGGCGAGAGGCGACCCGAAGGCATACGCACCTCGGGCGCCTTGTCGTTGTCATCGGCCATCACACGCTCCCCGGAGACCAGAGACTCCGCGGGACCCTGCTTGACCCATTCGACTCTCCCCTTATATCCGCCCATCGTTATTTCACACTCAATGGAACAACTTGAAAAGGGGAACTACTAGCGAACCGGGGGCCGCGCTTCTCCCTCGTGAGGGCGAACCGTGCTGGCGCGCGTATCCTCGGTCGACTGACGAGTCTCACCCTCGAGCAGCAGCCGCTCGAGCGTGTCGCGGGCGCGCGAAATGCGGCTCTTCACCGTGCCGACGGAGACGCCGGTATGATCGGCAATCGTCTCGTAGGGCAGGCCTTCGAGCACGGCCAGCAACAAGGCCTCGCGCTGTGCTGCAGCAAGCTTGCCGAATGCGTTCATGAACTCACGCATGATCAGACCGCTGTCCTGATGAGGGGGATGTGAAAGCGATTCGGCGATCGCCGTATCCACAGGGACCGTCGGGCGACGCCGGCGCAGGCCGGAAATGAACTCGTTGCGCTGAATGCGAAACAGCCAGGCGGCGAGATTGGTGCCAGGCTGGAAGCTGTTGCGGCCCGTCAGCGCCTTCACGACCGTATCGTGGACCAGATCTTCGGCCGCGTCGCGATCGCGGGTCAGGGACAGGGCATAGATTCGCAGGCGGGGCAGGACAGTCTTCAGCTGCTCGTGGAAGTCGAGAGCATTCTGATCCTGCTGGGTCTGCGTGGTCATCATCTTCTCCCGGCTGTTGCGTTCTATGGGATCAACGGCGGAATCGGTAATTGGTTACATCGAATCGCAACGGGCCTCGTAACTATTTGAAAATGCTCGATTAATTTTCTTCATTTTCATTGGAGTTTTTCGGCCAGATGCTTGCGCGCGCGCGAAACACGGGCCTTGAGCGTGCCGACCGAGCAGCCGCACAGGCGGGCCGCCTCTTCGTAGGAAAAGCCGCCGGCTCCCACCAGCACGAGAGCTTCGCGTGCCTGGGGGCTCAGTTTCCAGAGTTCGCTCGAAAGTTCTTTCAGGGCCAGTGTCGCTTCTGGATTGTCGACGGCCGGCAGCGGCTCGGCATTTTCGTCGCTGATCGCCTGCGGCCGCCGACGAAGCGTCCGCAGGTCGGAGTAGAAACGATTACGCATGATGGTGAACAGCCAGCTTTTGAGGTTGGTGCCCGGTGTGAATTGTTGCTGCTTATCGAGCGCTGCGAGGACCGTGTTCTGGACGAGATCGTCGGCAGCTTCCCGTTCGCGGCACATGAAACGCGCGAAAGCGCGAAGATCGGGGAGAAGGGCGACAATGTCGTCTTTCATCGCTGCCAATGTGGTGAGCCTCGCGATCAACGGAAGGGCAAAACAACGGCAGCAACCACACACTGATCCCGCTCGTTGGCAGATGCAGATGGGGACGCGCCCCGGTCGCAACAGGAGATTGTCATGAATTGGGATCGAATCGAAGGCAATTGGAAGCAAGTTTCCGGCAAGATCAAGGAGCAATGGGGTAAACTCACCGAGGACGACATCACAGTCATTGCCGGCAAGCAGGATCAGCTCGTTGGGCGCATTCAGGAGCGCTACGGAGTCGCCAAGGACGAAGCGGAGAACCAGGTGAAAAACTGGATGGGGCGGATGTAACGGGCTGTACGGCCGGAACCACCGGCCCGATCGGACGTTTTTATCCGCAACTGCGTTTGACGCCTCCCGTTGAAGCGGAGAATCCCGGGAGGCGTCTGTGTGCCTGCAGGTTTCCATTAATGGGTTGTCTGCAAACGTTCGGCGCGTAGTGTAAAGGTGTACCGTAAGCTTCCGATTCGGAGTGCTTCTCAGGATTGGACTATCGAGGAGAGGAGAGCGCTGTGGCGGAAGGGCAGGTTGCATCAAAGAAAATGTCGGAAGCCATCACGAGGACTTTGCCGTTCCTGCGTCGCTATGCGCGTGCAGTCACGGGGTCGCAGCAGCAGGGTGACGAATGGGTTCGCCTGTGCGCCGAAGTCGCCGTGCGGCAACCGGATCTCATCGCCGAAGCCGAGGACACCAAGGTCGGGGTGTTTGCGCTGTTCCATCGCCTGCGCCAACCGTTCGGCAGCATCGAAGCGGCCGCTGATGGTGGCAGCGTCAGCGGACGGCTGAAAGAATCACTGACCGACATGGCGCCGCTGCAGCGCCAGGTGTTGCTGCTCACCGTTCTCGAAGGCTTCACCGTTGGTGATGCGGCTCATATCCTGGGTGTCGACATCAATGCCGCCGAGCGGAGCCTCGAGGAAGCACGGCGCGAGTTGCAGCGCGTGGCATCGGTTCGTGTCCTGGTGATCGAAGACGAAGCTGTCATCGCCCTCGATGTCGCCGATATCGTACGCAACGCCGGACACGAGGTCGTCGGCATCGCGGCAACGGAAAAGGCGGCGATCGACCTTGCGGCGAAACACTCGCCGCATCTGGTCTTGGCCGACATCCAGCTTCGCGGCTCGGACAGTGGCATCTCAGCCGTCAATCAGATCATGAAGTCGATGTCGGTCCCGGTGATCTTCGTCACCGGCTTCCCCGAGCGACTGCTGACCGGCAAGCAGGTCGAGCCGGCCTTCGTGATCTCGAAGCCCTTCGATCCCGACCTTCTTCGTGCGGCTATCGCGCAGGCGCTCGATACCGTATCGATCTGACCGCGGGCGCGGACGATGGCGGCTCGGTGGTCGCTACGGTCGGCGCTGCTCGCAGTCGCGGCCCTGACGCTCCTGCCGGTGCTGGGGGTCGCTGCCTGGCAGGCGGATCGCGAACAGAGGGGCACGCAGGCATCGCGTGATGCCTCGCTCGTCGCAGCGGGAGATCTCGTTGTTGCCCGCTACGGCGAACTGCTCGAAGCGTCACGTCGCATGCTTTCGGCGGCCTGCACGGCAGACGCCGTCCGCCAGAGCGCAAGCGTGCAACCCGAGCCCGCCGACGTCAGCCGCTGCGAGGCCTACTTCACCCGCGTTCTCGGCAGCGTGCCAGGCCAGTACTCCGTCATGCTCGTCACCGATGATCAGGGCGTCGCGCGATGTGCCAGCCAGCCGACGGCAGTCGGCATGACCCTGGCCGATCGCGACATCTTCCAGAAGGTGCGGGCCGAAAGGGAGTTCGCCGTCGGGGAGCAGATCGCTAGCCGGTTGGGGCCGAACACGGTCATCCCGGTTGCCTTGCCGGTGATGGGGGAAGGCGCCTTTCGCGGTATGTGTTCCGTCGGTATCACCCTGAAGGCTTTGGCCGATTTTTCGGCAGGACCGCCGACAAAAGGGGCAATTGGGACGGTCGTCGTCGCTCGGGACGGGGCAACAGTCGGCGGCGATCCGATCGCGATGCGTCGCCTGCCCATGCCGACACGGCTTGCTGCGTCGATTGTCGGCGGCCAGGTTCGTTTTGCCGATTTCGGCCAGGACGGCCAGCCCTACGAGTTCCACCTTCGCGCGATCCCCGACAGCATGCTCTTCGCCGTGACATCGATGCCGCTGGCGGACGGGATCGTCTCGTTGGGAAGCCCTTGGATGATGTTTGCCTTGAGTGCGATGGCCGTGGTGCTGGCGCTGCTCGTGGCGTGGCTGGGCGCCGACCGGTGGTGCGTCCAGCCGCTGCGTTACATCCAGGCATTCGCCGAGAAGGTTGCACGCGGCGAGGCCATTAAGTTCGAGCCGCCGCATCGCTGGTCGCCGGAAATGGCTTCAGTCGGCGCCGGCGTTTCGGCCATGGCCGAGGCGATCGCCAGCCGCGAAGCGGAGCTGCGCGCCGGCCTGGAGCAGCGCGACCACATGCTTCGCGAGATCCATCATCGGGTGAAGAACAACCTGCAGATGATTTCGAGCCTGCTCAACCTGCAGGCCGGGGAGATCAGATCGCCGCGGATCCGCCGGTATTTCGGCGACGCACAAAATCGAGTGCTGACGCTCTCCATCCTGCATCGACACCTTTACGAACGTTCGAGCTGGTCGCTGGTCGATTTTCAGCAATTCATCAGCGACTTGGTGCGGCAGATATCCGTCGGGCGGCGAGGTGCCGAACGGCAATCGCCGCGCTACCATATCCGCGCGCCCATCATGGCAGTGGGGCCGGATACGGCGATTCCCGTCGGCTTGATCGTGACCGAGGCGGTGGGCATCGCGCTTGGCCACGACTTCACCGGCATCGCCACGCCGGAAGTGCGCATCGAAGCGGTCGAACGCAACGGACAGGTCGAACTTGTGATCGAGGACAACGGCGTAGGCAAGGAAGGCAGCATGCATGGACCCGATGGCCGCGGTGGCTTCGGGATGTCGCTGATCCGCGGTCTCGCCATGCAGCTCGGCGGTGAAGCCATGGTCTCCACCACGGAAGGGGGAGGCAGTCGCGTTGCCGTCACTTTCCCGGCGCCCGCCGCCGACGAGCCGGAAGATGCCTAACCTTCTCAGGTCGGCACGCTCGATCGGCGTCGTCGTCGGATTGACGATCGGTGTGCTGATTGCGAGCGGCATTATGCTCGCCATCACCCATTCGAAATCGGCCGCCCGTCAGCAGCGCCTGGTCGTCGGCAACTACGAGACCATGGCCCTCATGCGCGACATGGTGATCGCGCTGCAGGATGCCGAGATCGGCCAGCGCGGCTACTTGCTGTCGGGCGATCCGGCACGGCTGGAGCCTTACGAGCGCGCGCGCGTTCGAATCGAATCGGGGTTGCGCCAACTCGAAGCTTCTGTTGCCGGCAACCCGGATGCCACGCGCCAGTTCCGCGAATTCGCCGGCCTGGCCGGCGACAAGCTCGAGCAGCTCAACGCCACCGTCGGTGCCTACCAGCTCTACGGGCGGGAAGCTGCTTTGGCGCTCGATCGGACGGGCGCCGGACGCGCCATGATGGGGCAGGTGCGGCTGCTCGGCGATTCCTTCGTGGAGGGCCAGCGGCTCCTGCTGGCCAACCAGCTGGCGGCGCTGCGCTCCGAGCAGGATCAGGCCGACATCGCCGGCCTGCTGGTCATGGCCGGCGCCTTCATGTGCCTGGTTGCGGGGATTTATATCGTTGTTCGCGGCGCCGGCCGTCTGGAGCGGATCCAGCAGGATCTGACGGCCCGGTCTCGTCTGCTGCAGACGACCCTGGAGAGCCTGCAGGATCCAATCTTCGTGCTCGACGGACTCGGCACGGTGGTCGCCTGGAACCAGGCTTTCACCCGGCTCGCACAGTGGGATCCCGTGAGACAGGCCGCGCCGACGAAGGATCAACTTCTGTCCGAACGATCGCCGGCGACCCGGGCACTGCTTCGGCCGCTCGGCCTCGATGCGGTCGCGGCCGAACGGGCGTCTTCGGAACAGAGGTCGGTGGTTCGGGCGTCGTATGAGGGGCGTGAATACGAGGTCTATCGCGGCGAAATGGAGGGTGGCGGTGCCGTCATTCGCTGCGTCGACATCACCGAGAAGCTGCGCGACGAGGTGGCCCTGCGTCAGGGCCAGAAGATGGAGGCGACCGGCCAGTTGACGGGTGGCATGGCGCACGACTTCAACAACATTCTCCAGGTGATCAGGGCCAACCTCGATCTCCTGCGCAACGAGATCGGCGCCAGTCCGGCCGCTCTCGCGCGCGTCCAGACGGCGACGGCGTCGGCCGACCGCGGCGCGCGGCTGACCCAGCAGCTCCTGGCCTTCGCACGTCGGCAACCTCTGGCGCCTCAGCCCACGAATGTCGCTCATCTGATCGGGGACCTGGCCGATCTGTTGCGCCATTCTCTGGGCGAACGTATCGCCATCGAACTCAAGGTGGTCGACAATCCGTGGAACGCGAGGATCGATCCCAGCCAGCTCGAGAACGCGATTCTCAATCTTGCGATCAACGCACGCGATGCGATGCCCGACGGCGGAACGGTTCGCGTCGAAGTGTCGAACGCGACCTTGGACCGGCGCTATGCGGCACTGCATCCCGATGTGACGCCGGGCCCTTATGTCCTGGTCGATGTCAGCGACACCGGGACGGGCATGCCACCGGATGTCGTTGCCCAGGCTTTCGACCCCTTCTTCACGACCAAGGCGGATGGCAAGGGAACCGGGCTTGGCCTCAGCATGGTTTACGGCTTCGTCCGTCAGTCGAACGGCCATATCCGGATAGACAGCGCAATCGGGCAGGGCACCAGCGTGAAGCTGTATCTGCCTCGTACCCAGGATCCGGTCGTCAGGGACGATCCCGTGGCGGCGACCGCCCCGACCGGCAGCGAGCGTATTCTCGTGGTGGAGGACAGCGACGATGTCCGCCGTGCCGTGGTCGACATGCTCACCGGCTGGGGCTATCGCGTCGTGGCGGCGGAAAACCCGGACGTCGCGCTGGCGGTGTTCGAGAAGGACCAGGCGTTCGACCTTCTGTTCACCGATGTGGTGATGCCGGGGACCATGACGGCCATCGAGCTTGCCGAGCTGGTGCAAAGACAGCGGCCCGGCGTCGCCGTCCTGCTGACCTCTGGATTTGCCCGCGACCTCGTCCCCGACTTCGGCCGTACCGGCTATCCATTGATCGCCAAGCCCTACAGCAGTGATGCGTTGGCCGCCCGGATAAGGGCGGTTCTGGCGGCGCGCCGGCCGCGGACTGTCAGCCAGCCGGAGGCGGCACCGGCTCCCCCCGCAAGCGTTTCACCGGGCGCCGGGCGATCGAAGCGAGTGCTGCTGGTGGAGGACGAGATCGTCCTGCGGATGTCGACCACGGACATGCTGGAGCAGATGGGCTGCGTCGTCTCGGGCGTCGGGACAGGCGAGCAGGCGCTGGATCTCCTGGCCAGCGACGGGAAGTTTGATCTCATGCTGACCGATCTCGGGTTGCCCGGCATGAGCGGCGAGGAACTGGCGAGCCTGGTTCGCGATCGATTTCCGGGGCTTTCGGTGGTGATTGCCAGCGGCTATGGCCCTTCGGCGCCCCTGGTCGACGGCACGCAGTTCATTTCCAAGCCGTATTCGGCGGTCGACCTGCAACAGGCCCTGGACCATGCCCTCCGGAAGGCTGCGATGTGACGCAGCGTACGGACTGCAACCCAAGTAGCCCCTTTGGCGTTGTTGGATTGGTGGGGAACGACCAGATCTGGAGGGGCCAGATGAAGTCAACGCGCGTTCCAGACGCCCAGCAGGCGGCTCACCTGTCGTCCGACGACGCATCTCGCAGTCCGCTTGCGGGCGAATTGATGGATCTCTACATCGCGGCACTCATCGTCATTCCGCTGGCTTTTCTCTTGAAATCACTGTGGCCCTCCTGAGACAGCAACCTCGGGTCTGAGCACTCGTTGTCCTGCACGACAATTGCAAAGGAGGACCCGATGCGTTCAATCGCCATTCTCGCCGCATGCTTGGGCCTTGGCGCCGGCGTTCTGCCGGCCGTCGTTCACGCCCAAGCGTCGGGCCAGACGACGACCCAGAACGACGTGAAGACGATCTGGGAGAAGTTCAAGGGTAGCTGGAACCAGACCAAGGGTGCCGTGAAGGAGCAATGGGCCAAGCTTACCGACGATGATCTTCTCGCCATCGAGGGACGTCGTGATCAGCTGGTCGGCAAGATCCAGACGCGCTACGGCATCAGCAAGGAAGAGGCTGAAGCGCAGGTCAGCAGCTGGGAGCAGCGTCGCTTTCGCGACATGTAGGCTATGTTAGGGTCGTCGCCTATGTCGGCCAGGATCGAGGAGAGTGTTGCCATGACGCGTCGGATTTCGCCTACCGTGCTTGTGGGTGTGGTAGGTCTGGTGACGATCGTATCCGCCGCTGATTCCGGCTTCGCTCAGGTGCCGCAGTTTCGCGATGAAAAGACGGGCAAAGTCTGGACACCGGAGAATGTCAGCAAGGACAATCAGGCGCCGTCACAGCAGACGATGCCGATGACGCAAGCGGACAAGGCGTTCGATCCGAATCGACAGAACATTACGCTACCGCCCATGACCCAGCGGCCACGGGGCAATCTGATGGGGACCGTTCCTGTCACCGCCGGTCCCAGCGTGCCGATTGCCACGCTCGACAGTGCTTCGCTGCAGGCCGTGCCGCAGCAGAATTGGGTGACGGTGATCTACGTCACCAACAACAGCGGCGGCGTCATCGACGCCGTCGTCAACTGCCAGTTCACGAACGGCGGTCGGCCGGTCCAGGACGTGACCGTGACGGCGCCTCCCTCGGGCCCAGGGGAGCGCTGGGGGCTGCCTGTGTACGGCCCGCGTGTGGACATCTTCGTCGATCGCGTGACCTGTCGGTTGATATCGCCGCCGTAGCGCGACAGCGTTCCGATCTGCGAGGAATCGGAATCGTTTTGTTTTCAGTCGAAGCCCGCTACTTTCGAAAGATCGGGGAGTAGGGGTTATCGTATGCAGAATATCGGTATCGGACGCAGGACGGCTCTTGCCGGGGGCGCAGCTCTGGCAGGCGTGTCGCTGATCAGGCCACGCGAGGCGCGTGCGGCAAAGGCACTTACCGTCGTCCTCGAATCCGAAGTCACCATTCTCGATCCGCACGTCATCACGGCGACGATCACGCGCACCTTCGGCCTGCATGTCTTCGACATGCTGTTCGCGATGAACGAGAAGGGCGAGATCAAGCCGCAGATGGTCGACACGTACGAGGTGAGCCCGGACAAGCTCTCCTGGAGCTTCGTGCTGCGTGATGGCTTGAAGTGGCACGACGGCGCGGCCGTGACCGCCGAGGATTGCGTGGCATCGCTCAAGCGATGGTCGGTGCGCGATCCGCTCGGCAAGATGCTGATGGCCGACACGGAGACGCTGGAGGCCAAGGATCCAAAGACGATCCGCCTGGTCTTGAAACAGCCGTTTCCATTGCTGCTGGACGTGCTGGGCAAGCCGAACGCGCCTCTGCCGGTGATGATGCCGGCGCGGCTTGCGGCGACGCCGGCCGATCAGCGCATTGGTGAGCCCATTGGATCGGGCCCGTTCCGTTTCCTCAAGTCGGAGTGGCGGCCGGGCAACGCCATGGTGCTGGAGCGCAATCCGGACTACGTGCCGCGCAAGGAAGCACCGGACTTTCTGGCCGGCGGCAAGGATGTGAAGATCGACCAGCTCGTGCTGCGCGTCATGCCGGACCAGTCGACCGGTGCGAATGCCTTGATCGCCGGCGAAATCGACTACATGCAGTATCTGCCCTTCGACATGCTGCCGATCCTGGAGGCTGAAAAGAAAGTGAAGCTGATGGGGCTGGGCGGTATTCACCAGTTCCAGGGCAACTTCCGCCTGAACCATGCTTTCCCGCCGTTCGACAATCCGGCGGTGCGCAAGGTGCTGTGGAAGCTGGTCGATCAGGATGCGACCCTGACGGCGATCGGCGTGCCCGAAAACTATCGGGCCAAGAACTGCCCGTCGTTCTGGATGTGCGGTACGCCCTTCACGACCGATGCCGGTGCAGGTGTTGCCAAGGTCGACCTGGCCGCAGCCAAGGCAGAGCTCGCCGCCTCGGGATACAAGGGCGAGCCCGTCGTCATCCTCGAAGTCGCCGGATCGATCAGCCAAACCGCGTCGCGCGTGCTCGTCCAGAACATGCGCGATGTCGGTTTCGTCGTCGAACAGCAGCCGCGCGATTGGCCAACCGTGCTGGCGCGACGCGCGAAGAAGGAAGGCTGGTCGATGTTCCCGGTCTACTCCAACGGCACCGACATGTACTCGCCGCTGACGCACTTCTACGTGGCGGCGACCTGCAACGATTTTCCCGGGTGGTCCTGCGACAACCGCATTCCCGAATTGCTGAAGGCCTTCACACGGGCCGCCACGCTCGAGGAACGCAAGAAAATTGCCGCCGACATCCAGGTCATCTCGTACGAAATGGTTCCGGCGTTGATGTGGGGGCAATTCACCATCCCGGCCGGCTACCGAACCGAGCTGAAAGGCCTGATCCAGTCGTCCTATCCGATGTTCTGGCAGGTCGATCGCTAGCGATATGGCGGAACTGCCGATACCTCCCTCCGTTGATCACAAAGGGTGGCAATGCCACCCCAAGGAGGTATCGAATGGTGAACCGCTTGGTGCCGCTCCTCGTCGTGGCGGCTGCTCTCGGCGCCTGCGCCACGGAAACACGCGTATCCGTGGCGACAGACGATGCGTGCGCCTCATATGGCTTCAGGGTGGGCAGCGCGGCTTATGAGCAGTGCCGCGCCCGCGAATTTGCCGCGCGTCAGCAGGGCAGGGTTGCGCTGCCTTACGCCGACACCCAAATCTATGCGGACGCCCAGGCGATGTGCCGCTCCTATGGCCTGACGCCCTATCAGAGCGGATATGAACTGTGCGTGCGACGCGAGTATGCCGCCAGGCGCCCAGCCTGACGTATCAACGAGGAAACGGGAGATAAATGTCCGTTACGCATAATGCCGCCCGCAGCCGATACGAGCTGCCGACGGAACATGGACTTGCGGTCGCCGAGTATCGAAGCCAAGGCGACCGTCTCATTTTTACGCATACCGAAGTGCCGCCCGCGGACGAGGGCAAAGGCCTCGGCGCAAAGCTCGTTCGTGCGGCTCTGGAAGATACGCATCGGCGCGGCCTGAAGATCGTGCCCGCCTGCAGCTTCGTCGTCGCGTATGTACGACGCCATCCCGAGTTCGACGATAGCGGGCGCTAGTCTGTCGGGGCTCCGCTTCGTCTACCTGCCCGCGAACAGAAAGTACCAGGCCGCGGCCAAAGCAAGGACGGCGCCGAACGACGACAGCAACAGGACAAGGAGGACGCGGCCGCTGATAATGCCGCTTCGCGCCTCCGTCGGCGTGAGTTCGCGCTTCATGTCGTCTCCCACGTAGATAATGAACAAGATTCGCTAGGTCTTGTCGAAGCAACGTCTCCCGTGTCGAGGGGGTTGCTGACGGAGCCGTTTGTGCAATTGGCCGGACGCAGGAACCCACCGGATTCATGCAGCGTTACAGCTTCCAGAACCCATTCGAGGAGGCGGTAATGCTCTATTGGGCGCTCATGTTTCTCATTGTCGCGGTAGTTGCCGGTGTCTTCGGCTTCGGCGGCGTGGCTTCCGCTGCCACAGGTATGGCGCAGATCCTCTTCATCATTGCGCTGGTGCTGTTCGTCGTCAGCCTGCTCGCGAGCTTCGTCAGGCGCAGCAACCTCTAGGCCGAGGCATTTGCCAGAAAGTGGTCGCGAAGGACGGCGCGCACCGCGTTGCCGGCTTCTCGCCGCCAGCAATTGACGATTGCCACCCGGAATCCGCCGGGCGGCATGGCGTGACGGTCCGGCGGCAGATTCTCGTGGAAGGTGATCTGAAGGCTGGAGATATCGGCTCGTGCCTCGAGGTCGCGCAGGAGGTCGGACGGAGGATGGCGGTAGCGCCTGCCGTGCGGCAGGAAGAGCACGACGCTGTAGCTCCGGCGCCGGACGTGGTCGTCGTAACGCCAGGTCTTCTCCGTGTAGAGCCTGATCAACGCTTCAACCCATGGGTCGCCGCCATAGAGGTCGGGCCATTGATCGGCGAATCGCAGATGCACCTCGATGATGCGGCCCGCGATCGTTTCGAGATTGACCATGCCCGTGTAGCCGGCGAGGTGTCGGCGGCACCAATCGCCGCCCCAACCCTCGACCGCCGGTTCATGCTCTGCGGTGATCTCCCAATAGTCGAACGTACCATCGCCCGAGGCGCAGCCCCGCGCATGGCGCCACCACTGTGGCACACCGTCGATCAACGCGACGTCGCTGCTGACGTGATCGCCTTCGAGCAGGGGCATCCACATATGACCAGGTTGATAGGCGGCATCGTAGTCGGCCCGTGAGCGCAGGACCCGGCTGCCCACGCCCATACCCTTCAGGTTGTAGAGCGGTTTTGAGAACACCGGATAGGTTTGCGGCGCCACGCCATGGGGGGCTGCTTCCAGCCCTTGTCGCAGGGCAACTTCGAGCTTGTCGTAGACCCATCTGTGTTGTGGATTCCAGAGCCAGGCATCGCTGTCCTCAGTCGGTATGAGGGTGTCAGCGGGGCAGGGGACCCTCGCGAAATATTGAGTGCGCCAGGGATCGATCTCACAAATCGGCACTTGCTTCCCTCGGAGGGGCATATCGAATGTAAGCAGCGTGACCGCCCCTTCATGCACTTGCAACTCCGCCGCGCGCCACCACGTTAGCCCACGGGAGGACCCGTGCCCCATCAGACAATGCATGCATTGCAAGCTCACGGCCTTGGCGGGCTCGATCGCTTGAGGGCGATCCGTGCGCGCACCGAAGCCCTTGCAGCGCCTCTGTCACCCGAGGACCAGACAGTCCAGTCGATGCCCGATGCCAGTCCCACCAAGTGGCACCTCGCACATACGACGTGGTTTTTCGAGACGTTCGTCCTGCGGCCCCATGCTGCCGGGTACGCGGTTTTCGATCCCGCCTACGAATACCTGTTCAATTCGTATTACGAAGCCGTTGGCCCTCGGCATCCCCGCCCGCAGCGCGGCCTGATCACGCGGCCTGGGGTGGAGGAGGTGATGGCCTATCGCCGCCATGTCACCGATGCCATGGCGACGCTCCTTTCCACTGCAGGCACTGCAAGCACTCTCGGCGACATCGTCGAACTCGGTTTGCAGCACGAGCAGCAGCATCAGGAACTGATCCTGATGGATATCAAGCACGCTTTGTCGCTCAATCCCCTGAGGCCCGCCTATCGTCTTCCGTCGGGCAAGGCTCCAAAGGCGTGTCCGCTCGCCTGGCGGGAGTTCGAGGCCGCGTTGGTCGAGATCGGTCACGAGGGGGGCGGCTTCGTCTTCGATAATGAGGGGCCGCGTCATCGCGTCTGGCTCGATGCCTTTGCCCTGGCGATGCGACCCGTGACCTGCGGCGAGTATCTCGAATTCATCGAAGACGGCGGCTATCGCCGTCCCGAGTTCTGGTTGTCGGCTGGCTGGGATTGCGTAAACCAGCGGGGCTGGCAGGCTCCCCTCTACTGGGAACAATGCGACGGGCGCTGGAAGATTTTTACGCTGTCGGGTCTGGAGTCGGTCGATCCTGCTCGGCCAGTCTGCCATGTCAGCGCCTACGAAGCGAACGCCTTCGCGAAGTGGAAAGGCAAGCGACTGCCGCGCGAAGCGGAGTGGGAGTTGGCCGCGTCGGCGATCGACGATTCCGGTGAGGTCTGGGAATGGACGGCCAGTCCCTACGTCGCCTATCCCGGCTATCGCGAACCGCCGGGTGCGATCGGCGAATACAACGGCAAGTTCATGGCCAACCAGACGGTGCTGCGAGGGGGCTGCGCAGCGACGCCGCGCGGCCATGTCCGTTCGACCTATCGCAATTTCTTCCCCCCCGATGCTCGCTGGATGTTCGGCGGTATCCGGCTTGCAGAGGATCTTCGATGAATCTTCCCATCCAGCAGCTCGATGCGGCGGATGTCGCTGATCGCGAGCAATTCAGAAACGCCGTCCTGGCCGGTCTCGGGACGAGGCCGAAAGCCATCCCGGCGCGCTTTCTCTACGATGCGCGTGGCTCGGCCTTGTTCGATGCGATCTGCGAACTACCGGAATATTATCTCACGCGGACCGAAACGGCGATCCTGGCTGCGAACGCTGCGGAAATCTCTCGGAACGCTGGTCCGCACTGCACCCTGATCGAATTCGGCAGCGGATCGAGCGTGAAGTCTCGGCTTCTGCTCGATGCCATGCCGACCCTCAATGCCTACGTGCCGATCGACATCTCGCGCGAGCATCTCGACGGGACGGTGGCTCGTCTGCGCAGCGACTACCCCGCCCTACGAGTCGAAGCGGTGTGCGCCGACTACATGACGCTGGAGCATCTGCCTGACACGATCAACGGTGCTCGGCGCATTGGCTTCTTTCCCGGCTCGACCATCGGCAACCTTACGCCTGAGGAGGCAACCAGCTTCCTGCGTCGCGTGCGCCGGCTGCTCGGCGACGGCGGGGCCTTGATCCTCGGTGTCGACCTCAAGAAGGACTCGCGCCGGCTGCATGACGCCTACAACGATGCTGCCGGCATCACCGCGCAGTTCACGCTCAACCTCCTGCGGCGGATGAACCGCGAACTCGACGGCAGCTTTGACCTCGCCGCATTCGCCCACGAGGCCTTCTACAATCCTTCTGAAAGCCGTATCGAGATCTACCTGCGCAGCCTACTGAACCAGACGGTGTCTGTCTCAGGCCGCCGCCTCGCCTTCGAAAAAGGGGAGCTGGTTCACACCGAATATTCCTACAAATATGACTCTGCCAGCCTTGCCGCTCTGGCGGCACGGGGCGGTTTTGCCGTCGACAGGACTTGGACCGATGCGGAAGGCCTGTTCGCTGTCGCGTGGTTGAAAGCGTCAGCCTGAAAGGGGCGTTCAACGGACGGCTGAAACAGGCAGCCCGCCCCCGAGGCGTCCCGGAGGCGGGCTTTTGAGACTGGATGGGGAGAAAGGCGCCGCCGAAGCGGGGGCAGAGGCGACGCGAGAAGTCCAGTCACATCTGATCAACGATGCCGCCTGCTGCAAGTTGCCAAAGAAGTTGCAGTGGTCGCTATCGGAAGGATTGTTGGCGTGTAAGTGGCTGATTCGGCGTCACAATCAGGCTGTGACTAAATTGGGTGCCACCATTTGCCGGCGAGGACGACACCGGCAGACAGCATTCGCCTGTCGCCGATCATCTGTTCGCCGATCGAGTCGGCATAGTCGAATTTGCCACTGGCAATGTCGATCACCGTGGCCTCTCCGACGCTGCCGACCTTGAGCGTGCCGAGTTCGGGCCGGCCGATCGCTGCCGCCGCGTTCACGGTCGCGAGCTTGATGACCGTCGGCAGGTCGAGCCCCAGGCAGAGGAACTTGGACATGGTGGTCAGGAGATCGAAGGCCGGGCCTTCGATCGAGATTGCATGAACGTCGGAGGAGATCACATCGGGCAGGAAACCGGCGGCGAGCATCTTTCGCGTCGTGCCGAAACCGAACGACCCACCGCCATGCCCGATATCGAAGATCACGCCGCGCTGGCGAGCGGCCAGGATCTCGTCCCGCACCCTGCCGTCGGCATGGACCGGCGCGTTGGGGAAGGGGCGGAAGCAGTGCGTGAGGATGTCGCCCGGCCGCAGGCGGCTGACCACCTCGTGACGCGCCGGTGGGGGCGAATCGAGATGCGCCATCAATGGCAGGCCGACTTCGTCGGCGACCTCCAGGGCGATGTCGAGTGGCATGATGCCGGAATCGCCGCTGGCCGATTTCCCGACCCGTACCTTGACGCCCAGCACCAGGTCCTTGTGCTCACGGGCGACGCGTGCGGCTTCGCGGGCGTCGAGCAGGCGCATGTCGGCGCTTTCGCCTACCATCACCGTCTTGGAGAAAGCGAAGATGCCGGCGAAGGACACGTTCAGGAACGGCAGGATGCGCACCGGCGACGGCTCGATCACGTGCTTGCGAAAGCCCGGGAAATTGCCGGGCCCGGCGCTGCCAGCGTCGATGAAGGTCGTGACGCCGCCGGAGCGCGCCACCAGCTCGGCCTCGACGCCGAGCGAGGTGCCGCCCCAGTAGACATGCGTGTGCAGGTCGATCAGGCCGGGCGAGACGATCTTACCCGCGACATTCCGGGTATCCTTGCCGGTGAGGCCGTCGCCGATCGCGGCGACCTTGCCGCCCGCGAAGGCGATGTCCGTTACCTTGTCGATTCCCTGCGAGGGGTCGACGACGCGACCCCCTTTGAGTACGAGATCGTTCATCTCAGCCTCCGACCTGGTCGACGTCGCGCACGGCGCCGTGCGCCGCCGATGTTGCCAGGGCCGCATAGGCGCGCAGCGCCGCCGAGACCTTGCGGTCGCGCTTGGGCTTCCACGCCGCGCGGCCGAGAGCCTTCATCTCCGAGCGCCGCTTCTCGATTTCCGCTTCGGGAAGCGCAAGGGCAATGGTGCGGGCAGGCACGTCGATCTCGATCGGATCGCCGTCCTGAACCAGACCAATCGTGCCGCCCGACGCCGCTTCAGGCGACATGTGGCCGATCGACAAGCCCGACGAACCGCCCGAGAAACGGCCATCGGTGATCAAGGCGCATTGGGCGCCCAGCCCACGCGCCTTGATGGCGCTGGTCGCCGCCAGCATCTCCTGCATACCCGGGCCGCCTTTGGGCCCTTCGTAGCGGATCACCACGACATCCCCGGCGGTAACCTTGCCGGCGTGGATGGCGGCCGTCGCGTCGTTCTCGCTGTCGAACACGATCGCCTTGCCCTTGAACTTGAGCACGCTCGGGTCGATGCCGGCCGTCTTCACGATGCAGCCGTCGAGCGCCAGGTTGCCGTAGAGCACCGCGAGACCGCCATCCTGGCTGTAGGCGTGCTCGAAGTCGCGGATACAGCCGTTGGCCCGGTCGAGGTCAAGCTCGGGGTAACGCTTGTTCTGCGAGAATGCCTGCGTGGTGCGTACGCCGCCGGGAGCGGCGCGATAGAAGGTCTTCACGCCCTCGTCAGCGCCGTTGCCGATGTCCCAGCGCTTCAGCGCGTCGCCCATGGTTGCGGTGTGCACCGTGGCCACGTCGCGATGGATCATGCCCTTGCCGTCGAGGATGCCGAGCAGCGCCATGACGCCGCCGGCGCGATGCACATCTTCGATGTGCCAGAGCTGCGAGGAAGGGGCGAGCTTGGACAGGTGCGGCGTGATGCGCGAGAGCCGGTCGATGTCCTTCATGGTGAAGGGGATCTCGCCCTCGAAGGCGGCGGCCAGCAGATGCAGCACCGTATTGGTCGAGCCACCCATGGCGATGTCGAGTCGCATGGCATTCTCGAACGCCTTGAAGTTGGCGACCGAACGCGGCAGCACCGAGGCGTCGTCTTCGATGTAGTGGCGCTTGGTCAGTTCGACGATGCGCCGGCCGGCTTCGAGGAACAGTTCGCGGCGGTCGGCATGCGTGGCGAGGACGGTGCCATTCCCCGGCAGCGACAGGCCGAGCGCCTCGGTGAGGCAGTTCATCGAGTTGGCGGTGAACATGCCGGAGCAGGAGCCGCAGGTCGGGCAGGCCGAACGCTCGTAGACCTCGACGTCCTCCTTGCTCACGCCCGGCTTGTAGGCCGTCAGCATGGCGTCGATCAGGTCGAGCTTGAGGTCCTGGCCCTTCCAATGGACCTTGCCGGCTTCCATCGGACCACCGGACACGAAGATCGCCGGCACGTTGAGGCGCATCGCCGCCATCAGCATGCCGGGGGTGATCTTGTCGCAATTGGAGATGCAGACCATCGCGTCGGCGCAATGGGCGTTCACCATATACTCGATGGAATCGGCAATCAGATCGCGCGACGGCAGGGAATAGAGCATCCCCTCGTGGCCCATCGCGATACCGTCGTCGACGGCGATGGTGTTGAATTCCTTGGCGACGCCGCCCGCCCGCTCGATCTCGCGCGCAACCATCTGGCCCAGGTCCTTGAGGTGGACGTGGCCGGGGACGAACTCCACGAAGGAATTGACGACCGCAATGATGGGCTTTTCGAAATCCGCATCGGTCATGCCGGTGGCGCGCCACAGGGCGCGGGCGCCGGCAGCATGCTGGCCGCTGGTGGTCTTGGACGAACGATAGACACCCATGATCAGGCTTCCTTCGGACTAAGGGCGTTCTGAGGACCGAGTCATTTGCCGGGGCTGGAGCCGGAAGCCAAGGGCTGTATTTCGCAGCGAAGCGCTATTTTGCCGCAATCCCTAGCGTTTGCTGCTCCACGCCCGTCCCAGGGCGCCCGCGCGGGGCAAAACGAGGCCTTCCAGGCCGAGCCAATCGGCCATCAACCTCAGCTCCTCCCGCAGCGGCTCCGCAACCGCCTTGGCCTCGATGCCCGGTTCGAGATGGGCTGCGGGAACCAGCAGCTTCGAATTGGCCCGGTCGGCCTTGAGGTCGACCCGGCCGACCAGCCGGTCGCCCAGCAGGAAGGGCAGCACGTAGTAGCCGTGCTTGCGCTTGGCGACGGGCGTGTAGATCTCGATGCGGTAGAAGAAATCGAAGATGCGCTCGGTGCGGTCGCGCTCCCAGACCAGGGGATCGAAGGGCGCCAGCAGGGCGCGGGCCTCGATCCGGCGTGGCTGGCGCGCCTGCGGGTCGAGGTAGGCCTGGTGCTTCCAGCCTTCGACCGAAACGGGCAGGAGGTCGCCGGCCTCGACCAGTTCGGCGAGCCGGGCCTTCGTGTCGGCGACGGGAAGGCGGAAATAGTCGCGCAGGTCGAATTCGGTCGCCACGCCCAGAGCCCGGGAAGAGATGCGCAGGAGTTCGCGCTGGGCTTCTTCGGGCGAAGGGGTGGGCAGGGCCCGCACCTGGGGCGGCAGCACGCGCTCGGTGAGGTCGTAGACCCGCTCGAAGGTGCCGCGCCGCGTCGCCGTCGTGACGACGCCGGCAAAGAACAGCCATTCCAGAGCAAGCTTGCCGTCGCTCCAGCCCCACCAGGGGCCACGGCGCTCGCCACCATTGGCGAGGTCGGAGGCCGCCAGCGGCCCCTGCCGTTCGAGCTCGCGGCGCACCTCTTCGACGTAGGTCTTCTTGTCGCGGTAAAACTTGGGCAGCCAACCTTTGCCGGTGCCCGCCGCAGCGCGGGCCATGCTCCACCGCAGCAGGGGCTGCGAGGCGAGCGGCAGCAGCGAGGCCTCGTGCGCCCAGAACTCGAACAGGCCGCGCCGGCTCTTGCGCCCCCAGGCGAGGCCGTCGAGGTGGGCGCTGTCGTAGTTGCCGAGGCGAGAGAAGAGCGGCAGGTAGTGCGCGCGCGTGAGGACGTTCACGGAATCGATCTGCAGCAAGCCCAGCCGATCGATGGCGCGCTTCACATGGCCGAGGTTCGACGCCCCATCGGGGCGTGGGCTGGCGAAGCCTTGAGCGGCGAGAGCAATACGGCGCGCCGACGGCGCCGACAGCTTTTCACGGGAACGGGACACGGCGCGATACTAGACTGTTTGTTGGAAAAAGAGAGCGGGTATGGCGATCCGGCGAGACGACCCGACGGGACCTACGGCGCGATGGCCTTGAGCGCCCGTTCGTCGATGAAATCGGCAAGCAGGCCGGCACCGAGGTCGGACCAGTGGACTCCGCTGTCGGAAAAGAGGTCGTGCTTGTTGCCCTTGTAGGCTGCGACGACTTCATTGGAATCGATCACGGGCACCCCCATCTGGCGTGCCACCTCGGCCCCCTGACGCGAGTAGCGCAGGAGCTGCGTGTTGTGCCCCACCTCGGAAAGCCCACCCACGATGACGTAGATCGGCTTGGCGCCGTTCTTGCGGATCAGCTCGATGAACTCGCGCAAGGTGCGGTCGAAATTCTCCGCGACGACAGGGTTGATGCCAGGATCGGCAACGGGTGTCGCGGCGGGGGCGTGTGTGTCGGTTGGACCGCCGCCGAAGATCTTTTCAGCGATGCCGGTGTATTCGAGGAGGCGAACGATCGTCGAATTGCGCTTCAGCCAGCGGCCCTGATCGAGGTGGCGCGAGAACAGGCCGTGCTTGCCCTCCTGCAGGGCACGCTCGAGGCTGATGCCTTCGGCGCGCAGCAGCTGCTCGTTGGCCTCCTCGTTGATCCCCGAATAGATGATAACGACGTCCGGCTTGAGGCGCGGCAGGTCGTGCCTGGCACGCGCGACTTCCTGGCCGATCGACCACATGATGGCACCGGCATTCATGACCTGGGACTGTTGCTTGGTGCGGCTGCGCAGGCGTTCCTGCAATTGGAGCGGCCAGGCGCGATCGGTTTCGAGGTTGTAGCAGAAGGTCGTGGACCCACCGTAGGCGATGACCAGGTAACTGCCCGGCGGTCTGGGCTCGATGACGTCTTCCTTGTTGCGGAAGCCGAGGCTGTTGGTCTCGGAGTTCGAGTTGTAGGCGTTGGCGGCGTGGATCGCGCCGAACTCCTCGTCATAGGTCCAGAGGCCGTAGGTCTTGCCCGGTACGCCGTACTTGAAGTGAAGGTAGGCGTAGCCTGCGCCTTCGATCGCGAGAAGCAGGGCCACTGGGAAACCGACGACGAGGATCAGGCTGAACAGGATCTTCTTCCAAAGCGGAAGATCCAAGCTTCTGGTCGTCTGCGGCATTCGATACGTCACGTCCTCGTACTGTCGGCGGACTATCGATCAACCCGCCGGGCCGTTCAAGCACGGCCCTGCCGGCCTTGCTGGCTCCGCTTCTCGGCGCGTGCGATCGCTTCAGAGACCGCTTCGGCCTGGCGATTCGAGATATGGCCATTGGCCTCATATTCGCGACAGACCTTGCGCAGAAACGGGCTGGCGTCGGCATGGGCTTGGGCACGCTTCATCAGGGCATCGTGGATGTGTGGCGGTCCCTTGCTTCGGGCTGCATTGCGGGCAAGAAACAGCCTGATGCCGATGGCGACCACGACCGCCACGACGACGACGATCAGGATCTCGGACGGCACGCTGGTCAACGAAGCACCGTCTCGGCGCGTTGCGCCATGGCCAGCAGCGGCCGGTCGTGGAGGCGTGGCGCTACGATCTGCAGCCCGACCGGCAGGCCGTCGCGGCCGGTGCCGCAGGGAACCGAAATGCCCGGGACCAGGGCAAGATTGAACAGCGGTGTGAAGACCGCATGGCCGCGCGGCCCTGCGGGCTTGTTTTCGATGGTCCCGGGATAGACCTGCTCGACCGGCCAGGAGACACAGGCCGTGGTCGGCGTAAGCAGGTAGTCGTACTCGGTGAAGAATTGCGCGACCGAGCGCGCGCAGGCATCGGCGAAGCGAAAGGCGGCGACGACGTCGGTGCCGGGGACTTGTCGGCCGGTCTCGATCAGGCTGGCGATGTTGTCGCCGAACAGAGCACCGTCGGCGGCATGACGTTCACCGTAGAGCAGGGTCGAGGCGGCTGCATTCACGGCGCCGAACGCTCGTTCGGTCGTGCTCTCGGGCCAGGCGACGTCGGCTTCCTCGATGCGCCAGCCGGCGGCGCGCAGCTTGCCGATCGCCGCCTCGAAGGCCGTCATCACGTCGGGATCGACGGCGACGCCGAGGCCGAGCCGCGGGCTGACGGCGATGCGCGGTTCGGCCGGCGGTGGCACGTCGAGCAGGGCGACCGAATGGGGATCGCGGCGGTCCGGGCCGGCCATGACCTCGAAGGCGGCGCGGGCGTCGGCAACCGTCCGGCCCATGGGGGCGGTCACGCCGTAGAGCGGCCCGTAGGCACCTCCGAAGCCGAACGGCGAGGGGATCGCGCCGGCCGACGTCTTTAGCCCGACCACACCGCAATGGGACGCCGGCCGGCGGCCAGAGCCGCCGCCGTCGGTGCCGAGCGCGATCGGCGTGAATCCGGCCGCCAACGCGGCCGCGGCCCCGCCGGACGAACCGCCCGGCGTCAAGGCTGTGTTCGATGGATGCCGCGTCGGACCATAGACCTTGTTCTCCGTGTGGCCCTTGGCGGCCATTTCCGGCGTGTTGGTCATGCCGAGAAAGATGCCGCCGGCATTCTTCAACCGTTCGACGGCTACGGCGTCACGCGGCGGCTTGAAGTCCTTATAGAGCAGCGAGCCGTTGGTAACGCGGCGGCCCTGCACCCAGGTCGTGTCCTTCACCGTGTAGGGTACGCCCAGGATCGGTCCATCGAAGCCTTGCTTGCGGCGGGCATCGACCGCATCGGCCGATGCGCGTGCTTCGGCAGGGGCGAAGTCGACGATGGCGGTGAGCTTGCCGTTAGTCGCCTCCACGCGCGCGATCGCCATCTCAGCGACATCGCGTGCCTTGACCTTGCCCGTGCGCACGGCCTGCGCGATGGCGGCAACACCCTGATCCAACAACTCGCTCATCCAGTTTTCCCCCGAAGCGTTTGCGGCGGCATGTTACGGTACGAAGCCATGTCATTGGAGAGTGATCTCTATGCGCCGGTGAAGGCGCTGCTCGAAGGCCAAGGTTACGTCGTCAAGGGCGAGGTGCGTGGCTGCGATGTCGTCGCGGTACGCGGTGCGGAACCGCCGGTCATCGTCGAGCTCAAGCGCGTCTTCGGACTCGGGCTGGTCCTTCAGGGTGTGGATCGTCTGGCGCTCACCGACCTCGTCTACCTTGCCGTTGGGCAATGGCCCAAGCAGATCAAGAACGTCCGCAGGCTCTGCCGCCGATTGGGGCTGGGCCTGATCGTGGTGAGTGGCGAAAAGGCCGACGTGGTCCTCGACCCCGTGCCTTACATGCCGCGCAAGAACAAGCGCAAAGCCGGCCGGATGCTGGGAGAGCATGCGCGTCGGGTCGGCGATCCCAATGTCGGCGGCCAGGCGATGCGGGCGCCGCTGATGACGGCCTATCGACAGCAGGCGCTGCGCTGCGCCGAGCTGTTGGCTGCGAACGGGCCGATGAAGCTGGCGACAATGCGGTCGATGGCCGATGTGCCGAACGTGGCAAGCATCTTGCAGAGCGACATCTATGGCTGGTTCGAGCGGATTGAGCGTGGCGTCTATACCATCACGCCGAAGGGGCGGCAGGGATTGCAGCAATTCGATCGACAGGTGTCGTAAGTGCTGATTGCCCAGCTATCCGATCCGCACGTACGCCCTCGGGGCCGGCTCTACCAGGACGTGGTCGACTCCAATGCGCAGTTTGCCGCGGCGATTTCGGCGGTGAACAAGCTCGATCCACGGCCCGACCTCGTCCTTCTGAGCGGCGACCTGGTGGATCACGGGCGAGACGAAGAATACGAAATGCTGAGTGAGTTGCTGGCCGCCCTCGAAGTGCCGCTGCTGGCGATTCCCGGCAACCACGACGATCGCGAGGCTTTCCGTCGGGCGTTCGCCGGCCGGCCATGGCTGCCCGCGTCGGGGCCGATCGACTATGTGGTCGGCGACGGCGGCACCGTACGGATCGTCGCCGTCGATGTTACCCTGCCAGGACTGCATCACGGACTCGTCGGGGTCGAGAAGGCGGCCTGGCTGGACAGCGTGCTGTCCTCCGATCCGAGGCGTCCGACCGTCGTGATGATGCATCAGCCGCCATTCGATACCGGGATCCCGTACCTCGACCTCTATTCCTGCCGGGAAGGGCAACGGCTGGCCGACGTGGTCCGCCGGCACCCCCAAGTCGAAAGGATCGTGTGCGGCCATGTCCACCGGTTCATGCAGATGCGGTTCGGGGGCACGATGCTTTGCACCGCACCGTCGACGACGACAGCGATCGCTCTGCAGCTTCGACCGGAGGCGCTACCGGCCTCGCATGTCGAGCCACCGGCATTCCTGCTGCATCACTGGCGGCCGGAGACCGGGCTGGTGACGCACTATTTGCCCATCGGCGTCTTCCCGGGACCCTATCCATTCGCCTGAGCGGAAACGCAGCGCCTGAGCGGAGACGTACGGCATGCCGGCGGCCGGGCCCCGCGCCCGGAGATTTCATGGGCGCCGAAAGGCTGCCAGCATGCTTTTTGCGAGGATAGGCAGGCGACCTGCACGCTCGAACGTCACCTGCACGAAACCCGCTCTGTCGAGTGCCCGAGCGAGGGTTTTCTCGGAATAGAACTTGATGTGGCCGCCCTCCCAGAGCGGACCATGGTGGTCGTCCCATTTGTCGGCGAGCGACAGAGCCAGGTTCTTCCAGTAGCCGTGAAATGGCGTCGAGATGATGCCGAGACCCCCCGGTTCGAGCAGGTCGAAGGTGGTCCTCAGGAAGGCTTCCGGCGAGTAGCAATGCTCGATCACTTCGAGGCTGATCACGACCGGGAAGCGGCCATACGTAGCCGCCAGATCGTCATATCCCGTGCCGAGATGGAAGCTCGGCCCGGAGAAGCTGCGTCGGGCCAGGTCGATACCCTCGCGCGAAGGATCGATTGCCGTCACGTCGTAGCCGAGGCCCGCCAGCAGGTTGGCGGTTGCCCCGTTGCCCGATCCGATCTCGAAAATCCGTCGGTCTTCTGCCTTGTGCCGGTCCAGCAGCTTCAGGAGGACCGGCCAGATGTATCTATTGGGCCAACTCGGCTCGCTGCTCGGATAATCCGTCTGGGGAATGTCCGGCGCTGCGCCGCGCGTGGCAGTGGTTTCGTCCAGCATGACGCCGGATTAGACCGTTTTCGCGCGGCGCTCTCAAGTTATTGCCGGTAGGTGCGGCGGTGGTTCCTCAGAAGATGTTGAGAAACAGCATGTAGAGGCTGGCCGAGAGAGCGATGGCGCAGGGCAGGGTGAGCACCCAGGCCATCAGCAGATTGCGTACCGTGGCCATCTGCAGTCCCGACCCGTTGGCGGCCATTGTGCCGGCCACACCTGACGAGAGGACGTGTGTGGTCGAGACCGGCAGGCCGTAGACGTCGGCGGCGGCGATGGTGCCGGCGGCTACCAGCTCGGCCGAGGCACCCTGGGCGTAGGTCAGGTGGCTCTTGCCGATCTTCTCGCCCACCGTGACCACAATCCGCTTCCAGCCGATCATGGTACCGAGGCCCAGCGCGATCGCCACGGCGACTTTCACCCAGGTCGGGATGAAGCGCGTGGCGTTGTCGAGCTCCTTCTTGTAGGCGTTGAGAACCGCCACCTCCTGCTTGGAAAGCGAGTTCTCCTTGTCCTTCATCAGGAAGCGCAGCGCCTCCGAGGCAAGGTACATGTCGTTACGCGTGTTGCTGACGGCATCGGCCGGAATGCTGGCCAACGAACCGTAGCGATCGACCTGGGTGGCGATCTCCTTCACCAAAGCGGCGAGGGAGACGTAGGTGCCCTCGTCGATCTTGCGCGCCGAGACGAATTGCGTCACGGCGGGGCGCGGATTGCCGAGCAGGTTGTAGCCGGCCGCCTGCTTTTCGATCACCACGGCCGCTGCCGCCGAGGCTGTCCGGAAGGATTCGACGTGGCTCGGCGCCGGCGTGCGATTGAGCGCATAGGCCGTCGGCACGGTGCCGATCAGGATCAGCATGATGAGGCCCATGCCCTTCTGGCCGTCGTTGGAGCCGTGCGCGAAGCTGACGCCGGTGCAAGTCAGGATCAGGATGCCGCGGATCCACCACGGCGGCGGCTGCTGGCCCTTGGGCTCGGCATAGAGCGAGGGGTTGCGGACGAGCAGCTTGAGCGACAGCAGGACCAGGGCCGCGGCGCAGAAACCGAAGAGCGGCGAGAGCAGCAGGGCGTAGCCGATCTCGGTCGCCTTGCTCCAATCGACACCCGACGTGCCGTCCATGCCGCGGGCCAGGGCGTTGGCGATGCCGACGCCGATGATCGATCCGATCAGGGTATGGGAGCTCGAGGCGGGAAGGCCCAGCCACCAGGTTCCCAGGTTCCAGATGATCGCCGCGATCAGGAGCGCGAAGACCATGGCGAAGCCCGCACTGCTGCCGACCTGCAGGATCAATTCGACGGGCAGCAGGGAGACGATGCCGAAGGCGACGGCACCGGTCGATGTCAAGACGCCCAGGAAGTTGAACACACCCGACCAGACGACGGCCAGCTCGGCCGGCAACGAATGGGTGTAGATCACCGTGGCGACCGCGTTGGCCGTGTCGTGGAAGCCGTTCACGAATTCGAAGCCCAGCGCGATCAGCAGGGCCACGAGCAGCATCAGGTAGGGCAGGAAGGTGGTGATCTTCGTGCCCGTGGCATTCACGTCGGAGTAGACGCTGTAGACGACGTAGAGGAAGCCGGCTGCCAGCACACCGAAGAAGATGATGGCAGTCAGCGGATTGAAGCCCTTGTCGAGGTCGGGTCGCGAGCTGTGGGCCGCCGGCTCGATCGGCGGCGCCTGCATGGCAATCTCGGTCATTGATGTCCCCCGGAGAAGCAGAGCAGGGGCAATCATCGCCGCTGCCCTTGACGCTCAGATGACAACTGCGTTCAGTGGGACTGCAACGCCACGCGAGTTCAGGCAGTATAGTCAGGTATGCGCAAACTCGAAATCGTTCATCGGACTCGCTACGATTATTCCGAGCCGGTCACGCTCGGTGACCATCGCCTGATGTTCCGTCCGCGCGACAGCCATGATCTTCGGCTGTTGCACACCGGTCTCGTGATCGAGCCGGCGGCGCAGGTGCGGTGGATCCACGATCCATTCGGCAATTCGATTGCCATCGCTTCGTTCGAAGACACGACCCAGATGCTTGAACTGTCGAGCACGATCCAGGTCGAGCGCTACGGCACGTCTCCGGAGCTGTCGCCGATCGAAGACTATGCGCGGACCTTGCCGTTCTCCTATCTCGCCGAGGAAGCGCCCGATCTGTCGCGGTACGTCGAACGACATTACCCGGATCCCAACGCCGAGGTTACGACCTGGACCAAGCAGTTTCTCGACGGCGAGAACGGTGTGGACACTTTTGCGACGCTGACGCGACTGTGCACGGGCATCAAAGAGACATTGAAGTATGCGATGCGATTCGAGATCGGCACCCAGCCGCCGGCGGTGACGCTCGAAAGCGGTGGCGGAACCTGTCGCGATTACGCGCTGCTGATGATGGAGGGCGCGCGCTCGCTCGGCATCGCGGCGCGCTTCATCACCGGCTACCTCTACGATCCGGTGCTCGATACGGCATCGGCCGATGGGACGGCGCATGCCTATCCGCATGCCTGGCTCGAGGTCTACCTACCGGGGGCCGGCTGGGTTGAATTCGACCCGACCAACGGCATCATCGGCAGCGAGCGGCTGATCCGTGTCGCGGTCGGCCGGGATCCGGAGCAGGCCATGCCCATCAAGGGTACGTTCACCGGCTCGAGCGACGTCGTCGTGACCGCCGCAGTCGATGTCCAGGTGCGAACCTTGCCGGAGCAGCAGGAAGGTGAATCGGCATCGCCGATGCAAGACCTTTGACATCGCGTACCGACGGCGGTTGAGTGCGCCAAACGGCCGGCTTATCCAGGCCCAACTCGTCCAGCCCCAAGGGGAATGGCTTCTGTTGACTATCTTCGAGTGGCTGCTGCGTGGCCTCATGGGCATCGGTGGCGCGATCCTGGTGTGGATCGCCTGGCCGGTTTCCAAAGGGGCATGGCAGGCGCAGCAGGCCGATCTGGTCGTGACCAATCTGCGATTGGGATACAGGACCGATCTGGGCGATGTGCGCCTGGCAATCGAGGCTCTGGACCGGGCGATCGCCCTCGATCCCACGGCAACCCGCCACCTGCAGCGGTCTGAATTGTTCGTCGCGGCGGCCCTGGTGCCGACCTTCGAGCCGACACCGGAGCAGCGTGTCGACTGGCTGAAGCGCGCCGAAGCCGATCTCGAATTCGGCCTGGGCAGGGATCCTGGACGCGGCATCCAGTGGTTGCGGTTGGCCGCCGTGCGATTGGGGCTGGAAGGGCCGTCGCAACGCTCGGTGGCGCCGCTCCTGATGTCGATCGACACCTCGTCGATGATGCAGCCGCTCTGGCCGACGCGGCTTCAAATCATCCTCGACAATGGGCAGGTTCTGACGCCCGAGCAACGCGATCTCGTCGGCGCTTATGTCCTGCGAACCTGGCGACTGAGCTCCGACAGGCGATGGTTTGTCGACACGATACGCACGCCGATTGACGAACTTTTCGTTCGCTACTTCATGCGTGATGAACCGGGTGCCCAGGAGCAGCTTACGCAGCTGCTCTCGGAGAGGAAGAAATGAGCAGCAGCTGGTCGACCGAGGCCTGGGAAGAGGAGGGCGGTGAGCCGGGTGTCGTCCCCGACCGGCGATGGCCCTGGTACTTGCGCCGTGCCGTCGACGTGGCGATGGTGGCATTTTTCCTTGCGGTTGTGATGCTGGCTGCCGTGCCGATGGGAGCCAATCGTGATTGGGCCTGGGCACCGCTCTGTACCCTGTTCGGCCTGATGGCGATCGCGGTCGCGTGCGGTATCGGCGGGCGGGGCGGTCTCGCCGTGGCCGAGATCGAACGCCGGCCGCTGCTGGCATTGACGTGCCTCTTTCTCTTCATGCTCGCCTTCGCTCTGTGGCAGATGTCGGCCTTGGCACCTCTGGCGGGCGACGCATGGCTCTTTCGGCGAGCCGCCGAAATCCTCGGCAGTGCCCACGCGCCGATCCCGGCGGTTGCGGCAGACCTTGCGCGCAACTCGCTCCTGCGCTGCATCGCCTGCGGGCTGGTCTTTCTGATTGCACGCGCGCTTTGTCGTGACCGCAACCAGGCGCGCTGGCTGCTGATTGCCCTGGCGGCGAGCGGCGTGCTGGTCGTGGCGTATGGGCTGGCCATGCAGGTATCGACGAACGCCTGCTACGTCGGCACCTATCTCAAGATGCATCACGAGTTCAGCGAGAAGCAGTATTGCCTGATGAGCGGCACCTTCGTGAACTCGAACTCCTTCGCCTGCTACGCAGGTATGTCCGTCATCGCGGTGATCGCGCTTCTGCTGAGTGGTGAGCGCAAGCGGAGCCAGACGTCTTATTCGTACGGCTATGGAGAGGACGACGACCGCCGATTCATCGACTGGCTGACCGGCGCGCGAGTGGCCCAGCTCGCAGCGTTGCCGCTGTTGCTGGGCGGATTGCTGTTCTCGGCGTCGCGGGCCGGTCTTGCCGCCACGGCCATTGGCGTGTGCGCGTTCGGCTTCTTGATCACGCGCGGCCGATGGAAGTCGCAATCCTATTTCGCTCGAGCGTTGTTTGTCGGCCTTGCGATCAGCGTCGTCGTCGGGCTGATCGCGGGCGAGGCATTGATTGCCAAGTTCGCGGGAGCGGACGACACCTGGGCTCGCCTGCGGATCTGGCAGACAAGTCTCCAGATGATTGCTCTCTCCCCCTGGCTGGGGTGGGGGCTTGGCGGATTCGCCGACGCCTATGCGATCCTGCAGCCGGGCAGCATCCTGCAGCCCAACGACCTCGCTCACTCCACCCCCCTCGAGGTGGTCGTGGAACTGGGCGTGCTTGCCGCCCTGCCAGCCTTTGCCGTCGTCCTCATTCCATGGAGCGTATGCCTGCGTGGCGCCTTGAAGCGCCGGTTCGCGCAACGCTACCTTCCGGCGGCGGCTTTCGCGATTGCCGGGGTGCCCATCCTGCATTCCACGGTCGATTTCAGCCTGCAGATGCCGGCCATCGGCTTCGTTGTCAGCGCTTCTCTCGGCATGGGATGGGCACAGGCATTCGGTCGCAGGGACAGGGGCCAAGAACACTTTGTCGCAGAGCGAGAAATCGGATAAACCACATTTGGGATGCAAGTATGCGTTGGGGCATACCTGCTTGTGTGGTGAAAATAGGGTAGGGTGTGTGGGTGGTCGCGGGCGAAGGTTCGCGGGCGTCGACGTGCACCCAGGTGGGAATGAAAGTGCGTAGAGCATATCCAGCCGGCCTCGAGGCGGTGGGCACTGACGCGCTGCCGATGCAAGTGCCGCTCATGAGATCGGCACCGCAGCGTTTTATCGAGACCTGGGTCGATGCCGTTCTGGGCTTCTTGTTCTGCGTCGTCTTGCCGATCCCCATCTATGCGACGGCCGAGCCGTTCGCCAAGGAGTTCGGCGCTGCGGAGATCACGATCTCCGTCACCGCGCTCGCCTATGCCATCGTCTGGTATTGTGGCCGTCGGCTGGACGCCTATCCGAGCGCGCGGTTGCGCGGCAATGTCGGCTACATGGCGCCCGTCGCGGTCGTCACCTATGCGCTGATCGCCGCCATCCTGCTGCTGCTGCGTCTCGACTATTCCCGCTTCCAGCTCTTCGGCAGCGGCCTGCTGGCCTTGCTCTGGGTGACCACGATCGCCCAGCTGCGCTCCCGCTATCTCGTCCGAAACTATGCCGTAATGCCGCGCCGCACGATCGCGGCCATGCCCATGCTTCCGACCTGCCGCTGGCTCGATTTCGCCGATGTCCGCCGCGACGGGTTGCGTGTCGATGCGATCGTGGCCGACCTCAATACCGAGTTGGAGGAGGGCCAAATCGAGGAGTTGGCCGATGCCGCCATCGCAGGTATTCCCGTTCTCGATCGGCGCCACATCGTCGAGATGCTGACCGGCCGTACCCCGCTCGGCGGCCTGACGCCCAACGAGTTCGGAGCGTTGTTGCCGTCGCGCCAGTATCTTGTTGTCCGGCGTTTGGTCGAACTCGGTCTCACGGTTCTGGCCCTGCCATTGCTGCTGCCGGTGCTTCTGGTCGTCGGAGTGCTGGTGCGTTTGGATAGTCCAGGGCCGGTCTTCTTCCTGCAGGAGCGCGTCGGCCGTCGAGGCCAGCCCTTCCGCATGATCAAGTTCCGCACCATGTTTCATGGCGCCGGCGGCCCGAGCTTCACGACCACTTCGGACGCCCGCATCACGCGGATTGGGCGCCATCTCCGGCGATACCGGCTCGACGAGCTGCCGCAGCTCTTCAATATCCTGCGGGGCGACATGAGCTGGGTGGGCCCGCGCCCCGAGGCGGCATCGCTCGAGCAGCGGTATGTGCGGGATATCGAGTATTTCGCGTTGCGTAGCATCGTTCGACCGGGGGTGACGGGTTGGGCGCAGATCAATCAAGGCTATGCCCATGATGCCGACGAAATGCGCGCAAAGCTCGAGTACGACCTCTATTACCTCAAGCATTGCTCGCTGTGGCTCGATCTGGTGATCGTGCTGCGAACGTTCGCGGTGGTGTTCCAAGGCACCGGCGCCCGCTAGACTGTGCCTGACGACCATGTGCGGCATAGCGGGGATCCACGCCTATCTCGACGTCGCACCGCCGGTCGACCACGGCGAACTGGTGCGCGTCACCGAGCGCATGACGGCGCGTGGACCCGACGGTAGCGGTCTATGGCTGGCCGACGACCATCGGACGGGGTTCGGCCACCGGCGGCTTGCGATCATCGACCTGTCCAATGGCGGCGCGCAGCCCATGCAGGGCGAGAACGGCCGTCTCACCATCACTTTCAACGGCGAGATCTACAACTATCGGGAATTGCGTGCCGAGCTGCAGGCCAAGGGACGGGTCTTCCGCAGCGAGTCCGACACCGAGGTGCTGCTGCACCTCTATGCCGAGTACGGCGCCGATATGGTCCGGCGCCTGCGAGGCATGTTTGCTTTCGGTTTGTGGGATGCCGCCCGGCGGACGCTGTTGCTGGCCCGCGACCCTCTGGGAGTAAAGCCGCTCTATTGGTCGGATGACGGCTGGACCGTTCGCTTCGCCTCGCAGGCGAAAGCGCTGCTGGCGGGGGGCGCTGTGTCGCGCGATCCCGACCCGGCGGGCATTGTGGGGTTCCACCTGCTGGGCAGTGTGCCCGAGCCTTTCACGATTTGGCGCGGCGTGCATGCTCTGCCGGCCGGGACGACACTTACCGTCGATGCAACCGGGCCGCATGAGCCCGTGCGCTACTATGATGTGGCGGCAGCGCTCGCCGCGCGCTCGGCGTCGAGGGCACACGATCTGGACGGTGCTCGCGGCCGGCTGGCCGGGGCATTGCACGATTCGGTTCGGCACCATCTGGTGGCCGATGTGCCGGTTGCGGTGTTCCTGTCGGCCGGAATCGATTCGGGAGCGCTGCTCGGCACGATGGCCGATCTCGGCGCCCGCGACGTCTCCGCTGTCACCCTGGCGTTCGACGAATTCAAGGGCCTGGCGCTCGACGAGGCGCCGCTGGCCGCAGAGGTCGCCGCACGCTACGGCGCCCGCCACATCGTGCGCACCGTTGATCGGCCTGAGTTCGAGCGCGATTTGCCGATGCTGCTCGACGCCATGGACATGCCGACGATCGACGGCATCAACACCTGGTTCGTCGCCAAGGCGGCCCGCGAGGCCGGGATCAAGGTGGCATTGAGCGGTCTCGGCGCCGACGAGTGCTTCGGTGGATATCCGTCCTTCGTCGACGTGCCGCGCAGCGTTCGCTGGCTGCGGCCGATATCCTGGGTGCCGGGTCTCGGCGCTCTCGCGCGGCGGGGACTATCTGGTGTCATTGCGGCGGGGCTCGGCTTGCATCCCAAGTCGGCAGGTGTGCTGCAGTACGGGGGCAGTTGGGCGGGGGCCTACCTGCTTCGCCGCAGCGTCTACATGCCGTGGGAACTCGAGACCCTGCTGGCCCCCGACCTGGTGGAAGAGGGGCTGCGGCGGCTCGCGCCGCTCAGCCGCATTGCCGCCGCGCTCGAGGCCGGCAAGCCACTTGGCGATTTCGACCGCGTCGCGGCACTCGAGACCTCGCTCTACATGCGCAACCAGCTTCTGCGCGATGCCGACTGGGCCGGCATGGCGCATTCGGTCGAGATTCGCGTGCCCTACGTCGATCCGTTCTTTCTCGCGGCACTTCCCCCGGGAGATGTGCTGGCGAACGTCCGTGCCAAGGATGTCGTCGCAGAAGTGCCGTCGAAGCCGCTGCCGGACAGCGTTCGACATCGCCGCAAGACGGGCTTTTCGACACCGGTCGGTCGCTGGTTGACCGAGGCCGCCGGCAGAGGCGTGAGTGAGGCGTTGGCCGAGCCGGCACCGGCAGGCATCGACTTTTCCGCGGCGTCCCGCTCCTGGGCGCAGCGTGTCTGGCGGTCCGGCTGGCTCGAACCGGCAACGGCCTGACGAGACGATGGCTTCTCGCATCCTGGCGCTGGTCGGCGACTGTTACGGCGCCCGCGGTGGCATCGCGCGGTATAATCAGGACCTGTTCGAGGCACTGGCGGACGGCGACGTCGAAATCCTGATCCTGCCGCGCCTCGGCGATGCGACGGGCATCGACCTGCCGCCGGGGATCCGGCAGGCGGCCGCAATCTTCAACCGCGTTACCTTCTCCGCGGCCGCGCTCGTCGCGGCCTGGCGATTTCGGCCGGTCGACGTGGTGTTTTGCGGCCACGTGTTCATGGCGCCGCTCGCCTTCGTCCTGGCGCGGCTTCTCGGTGCGCGCTACTGGCTGCAGACGCATGGCACGGATGTCTGGAACGACCGGACGGCCGTCTCGCGTCGTCTGATCGAAGCAGCTGACCTGGTGAGCACGGTGAGCCGCGAGACACGCCGCATCCTGTTGACCTGGGTCAACCTGCCGCCAGATCGGGTGCGGGTACTGCCCGACACGGTGCGGGACGTCTTTACGCCAGGATCCTCTCGGTCGGACCGGGGGGATGAGGCAACGTATGGCCCGGGGCCGGTCCTGCTGACGGTTGCACGGCTCGCCGCAAGCGAACGCTACAAGGGCCACGAGGCGATCTTTTCGGTCCTTCCCGCGCTGCGACGGAAGTTCCCGGACCTGGTCCATCTCGTTGCCGGCGACGGCGATGACCGGGGACGCCTCGAAGCGGCCGCCGCCGAGAAGGCGCCTGGTGCCGTGCACTTTCTGGGATATGTCCCCGACGCCGATCTTCCCGATCTCTATCGCCGGGCCGACTTGTATGTAATGCCCAGCACGGAGGAGGGCTTCGGCATTGTCTATCTCGAAGCCGCTGCCTGTGGACTGCGTGTCCTCGGTGGGAAGGGCGGCGGCACGGCCGACGCCATTCCCGACGAGCGCGTCGGCGCGATCGTCGATCCTGCCGACCGCGACGCACTCGTGACGGCGATCGTGCGGCAACTCGAGTTGGGCAGGGCCGATCCGTCGGCGGTCGAGCCCTATCGGCGCCCGCATTTTGCCGCTGCTGCCCGCGCACTCTATGCTCGCCTTGTCGCCCAGCCGCGTCGTAAGAAGTCCGGCCTATGAACAATCCCTCGGAACGGCTCATCCTCGAGGCCGGACGCGCCGACCGGCAGTACTGGCTGGACCTTTGGCGCTACCGGGAGCTCTTCTTCATCCTTGCCTGGCGCGATGTGGCGATCCGCTACAAGCAGACGGTGATCGGGCTGGCCTGGGCCTTTGTCCGACCGTTCATGACGATGGTCGTCTTCACCGTCGTGTTCGGGAAGATCGCCAGGCTGCCGACCGAGGGAACGGCTCCCTATGCCGTCCTGGTCTTTGCCGGGCTGTTGCCGTGGACCCTTGCATCGTCGATTCTCAACGATGCGTCCGGCAGCGTTACGGGCAACGGACAACTCGTCAGCAAGGTCTATTTCCCCCGTCTCATCATTCCCCTTGCCACTGTCCTGGTCGGCCTGATCGACTTCGGCGTGAGCCTTATCATTCTGGCCGGGGTCATGGCCTGGTATGGGGTGATGCCGGATTGGCACATTCTGCTGCTGCCTGCGTTCGTGCTCCTGGCGGTCCTGGTGGCGATCGGACCGGCACTCTGGGCCGCGGCGATGATCGTCAAGTATCGCGACTTTCGCTTCGTCATTCCCTTTGCCGTCCAGGTCGGGCTCTATGTCTCGCCGGTCGGCTTTTCGGCCAAGATCGTGCCGTCCGAATGGCTGCTTCTTTATAGCCTCAACCCGATGGTCGGCGTGATCGACGGTTTCCGCTGGGCCATTCTGGGCGGCGAGAGCCCGCTTTACCTGCCGGGCTTCGCCTTGAGCCTGCTCGTCACCGCCGGCATGCTGTGGCTGGGCATCCACACCTTCCGCAGCACCGAACGCCGCTTCGCGGATCTGATCTGACCATGTCCGATACGGTCATCCGCGCCGACAAGCTCGGCAAGAGCTTCATCATCGGCCACAACAAGTTCGAGCACAGCGCCATCCTGGGCGAAGCGCTGATCCGCCGGGCCCGCAGCATCCTGCGCAAGGGCGGTGACATGTTTCGTGGCCGCGCCGTCATCGAGGGCGACGAACTCGAGGAATTCTGGGCGCTGCGTGACGTCGATTTCGAGATCAAGCGCGGCGAGCTGGTGAGCATCATCGGACGCAACGGCGCCGGCAAGACGACCCTGCTGAAGATACTGTCGCGCATCCTGGAGCCGACGATGGGGCGGGTGGAGATCGACGGTCGCGTCGCAAGTCTGCTCGAAGTGGGAACCGGCTTTCACCCCGAACTGACCGGCCGCGAGAACGTCTTCCTGAACGGCGCGATTCTCGGCATGACCCGTCGAGAGGTGCAGTCCAAGTTCGATCAGATCGTCGACTTTTCCGGGGTCGAGAAGTTCCTCGACACGCCGGTGAAGCGCTACTCGGTCGGCATGTACGCCCGGCTGGCCTTCGCGGTGGCGGCCCATCTGGAGACGGACATCCTGTTCGTCGACGAAGTGTTGGCGGTCGGCGACAGCGAGTTCCAGAAACGCTGCCTGGACCGCATGTCGGAGGTGGCGAATGCGGGCCGCACCGTTCTTTTCGTCAGTCACAATCTCGCTGCCGTGACGGCGTTGACCCGACGTGGCATCGTGCTGAAAGAAGGGCGGCTTATTTTCGACGGTCCGGTCGAGGCAGCGGTTGCCCAGTATTCGGCGTCGCTCAGCAAGGGCAAGGTGGGTCGAGACTGGGGACGGGGACGTCATTCGGCGATCGTCGCCGCCGACCTGCTGGATGCGCACGGTACGCCGACCGATATCTACGAACCGGGGACACTCTTCCAGCTCCGCGTGGAGATCGAGACGACGGACACGCTTGGCGTCGCCGTCGAGGTGCAGTTGCGTGACGCCAACAACCTGCCTGTGGGCTACTACTCCTCCGGTATTTTTTCCGGCATGACATTGCCGGCCAAGCCGGGCAGGCAGACCTGTACTTTCAGTCTGCGGCCTCTGTTCCTCGCATCGGGCAGCTACAGTTTCGATCTCGGTACGGTCTCGATAGCGTCCATCGCCGATCACCACGTGCCGAATGCGATCACCTTTCGCGTCGCCGCCTGCAATCCTGGGGGCGGCACCATCGATTTTCATCAGGATTACGGTGAAGGCGTCATCGCGCTGCAGCTCGACGGTTCCATGTCCATCGATTCCAAGCCGTTGGCCGCGGGGTGACCGCGTCGATGCCGCGCGCGGTCTGCATTGTCAGTCCCGGCAGCCTCGCCTCGGACCCGCGTGTCGTCAAAGAGGCCCGCGCCCTGCACGACGCAGGTTATGAGGTAACCACCGTCACCTGCGACTACAGCGAAGCGCTCCGGGCGGAGGACGACGAGATTGCGGCGACCGCGCCCTGGAAAGTCGTTCGCGTGAGGCGCGCGCCGGAGGAAGGCGTGTCGGCCAGGGTCGCCAGCACCATCGCGAAGGCTCTGGAGACGGCCGGCA
>MKRV01000273.1 GCA_001897995.1 Alphaproteobacteria bacterium 65-37
GGCCCGTGCACAGGGCAAGCCGTTCACCGTGGGCTTCGGCATGGCGCTGACCGGCGGGCTCGCGCCCAACGGGAAGGCGGCGCTGCTGGCGCTGCAGATCTGGGAACAGGACGTCAATGCACGCGGCGGTCTTCTCGGCCGGCCGGTGAAGCTCGTCTATTACGACGATCAGTCGAATCCTTCAAACGTGCCCGGCCTCTACACCAAGCTTCTCGACGTCGACAAGGTCGACATCGTGACCAGCGGCTATGCCACCAACATGGTGGCGCCGGCGATGCCGGTGGTGATGCAGCACGACCGCACCTTCTTCGGGTTGCTGGGCCTCGCCGTGAACACCGAATTCAAGTACCCGCGCTATTTCTCCATCACGCCGACCGGCGGACCGAAGCCCAAGGAGGCCTTCGCCGAGGGCTTCTTCGCCGTGGCCATGGAGCAGACGCCCAAACCGCAGACGCTTGCCATCACCGGCGCCGACGCCGAGTTTCCGCGCAATGCGCTGGACGGCGTGCGCAACCAGGCCAAGCAATACGGGCTCAAGATCGTCTACGACAAGACCTACCCGCCCTCGACGGCCGACTTCACGCCGATCGTGCGGGCGATCGCGGCGACCAATCCCGACATCTTCTTCGCCGCCTCCTACCCACCCGATTCTGTGGGCATCATCCGTGCCACGCACGAGATCGGCTTCAAACCCAAGATGTACGGCGGCGGCATGGTCGGCCTGCAGGCAACCGCCATCAAGACCCAGCTCGGGCCATTGCTGAACGGCATCGTGGTCTACGATTTCTGGCTGCCCTGGGCCGGCTTCGCGACCGACGAAGGCCGCGAGTTCCTGAAGAAGTACCAGGCCAAGTCGGCCGAGGTCGGCGTCGACCTCTTGGGCTACTACCTGCCGCCCTTCGGCTATGCGCTGGGCCAGGTCGTCGAGCAGGCGGTCAAGGCGGTCGGCAGCGCCGACGATGCCAAGCTCGCCGAGTTCGCGCGCAAGAACACCTTCAAGACCGTGGTCGGCGACATCAAGTTCAACGCCGAGGGCGAGTGGCAGGAATCGCAGGTCGTCGCCGCCCAGTTCCAGGGCGTCGTCGGCAACGGCGTCGAGCAGTTCCGTGATCCCAAGACGGAAGTGATCCTGTGGCCGACCAAGTACAAGACCGGCAACATCATCTATCCGTACGATCCCAAGAAATAAGCACTCATCGGACCGCGGGCCTCAAAGCGCGAGGGTTACCCCGCGCGGAGCCCGCCGCATGATCGTGAGCGTGTTCGGCTTCGCAGGGCCAAGTTGCGCATTCGCGCCTGAAATCCGAGTGTCGCACTTTGTACCTACGAATAGACGATGCAACGTCATTTCCGCGTCCTGCTTGTTCTCGCGCTGACCCAGATTACCGGCTGGGGTGCGGTCAGTGTCTTGCCGGTGATTGCACCTCGGATAGCGACGGAATTCGGCGGCCCTCTGCCCTCGATTTTCCTGGGAACCTCGCTGATGTATGCCGCAATGGGGCTCGCAGCCCCCTGGGTCGGCCGCGCCTTCCGCCGGTTCGGAACGCGTCACGTCATGGCTGCAGGAGCAGGCATGATCGGGCTTGGGCTGTGCCTGCTCTCGCGCGCCCCAAATCTGGAGGTATTCTGGATTGCCTGGGCGCTGACCGGTCTCGGCGGCGCCATGTTCCTGACGACTGCGGCTTACGCCTACATCGCGGAATGCGAAGGGGATCGGGCGCGCAGCCTGATCGGAACATTGATGCTGGTGACGGGCCTCGCCGGCAGCGTCTTCTGGCCCATAACCGCCTTGGTCGAAAACCTGGTTGGCTGGCGAGGGGTTGTGCTCGTCTACGCGGCGGTCATGACTTTGGCCGTCTGCCCGTTGATCTGGTTCGGACTGCCTGCAACTGGAACCGCGGCAACCAAGGCCACCAATGAGGGACGCGGGCGTAAGGGGTCCGTCTTCGTGCTTCTGGTGACCGCCATCGCGCTGAACAGCTTTGTCACCTTCGGCATCGAAGCGGTGGGGATACAGCTCCTGCAAGCCATGGGAATGGACCTTGCCGGAGCCGTCGCCATTGCCTCGCTCCTCGGCGCCTTCAAGGTTGGTGGGCGCGTGATCGATCTTCTGGGCGGGCGGAAGTGGGACGGGCTGTCCATTGCGATTGTCTCAGGCGCCATGATTCCGATGGGGCTGATCGCGATCTGGATCGGCGGGGCCGGTATCCTGTCCGTGGTTGGCTATCTCGCGCTGTTCGGCATCGGAAGCGGCGCCTTCGCCGTCGCACGGGCCACGATGCCGCTCGTCTTCTTCGAGAGAGCCGATTATGCGGCAGCGATGGCAACCATCGCCTTGCCCATGAACCTGATCAACGCCCTGGCTCCGCCGGTTCTGGCGGCCCTGATGGCCGGTATCGGGGCACAGGCGACTTTCGCGATCCTGGGCGGCCTGAGCCTAACGGCTTTCGCGGTCCTCTTGAAATTGAATGGCATGAGGATGAAACCGGCGGTCGGCGAGTGACTGCAATGCCGATACGGAACGATCCTGTGCCGACCAGGCGATCCGAAGAAGTAGCTGCTCATTGGATCGCGGACCTCCAGGTCCGCTCATGAGCCCGAGGCGGGCCTGGAGGGAGGCCCGCGGTCCGGTTACGCCCCCAGGTAGAACTCCCGGATCATCTCGTTGTTCTTCAAGGCCTCGGCCGATTCACCGGCGAAGGCGATGCGGCCGTGAACGATGACGTAGCCGCGATCGGCGATGCGGATGGCCTGGGTGAAGTTCTGCTCGGCCATCAGGACCGTGAGGTCGTAACCCTCCTTCAGCTCCTTGATCTTCTCGATGGTGCGGCTGACCAGCAGCGGCGCCAGGCCGACCGAGGGCTCGTCGATCAGCAGGATGCGCGGCGCCGACATCAGCGCACGTGCCAGCGCCAGCATCTGCTGCTCGCCGCCGCTCATGCTGCCGGCGAGCTGCCTGGCCCTCTCCTTCAGCCGCGGAAAGGTCTCGAAGCAGAAGTCGAGATTGCGCTGGATCGCCGCCCGTGCCTTCGGCCGGAAGGCGCCCAGCAGCAGGTTCTCGGTCACCGTGAGCTTGGGGAAGAGCCGCCTCCCCTCGGGCACGAAGGCGATGCCGAGGTCGACGATCTCCTCCGTCGTGCGGCCGACCAGCTCGTGCTCCGCGCCTTCGATCGAGGCGCGGATGCTGCCGGCCGACGGCTGCACGATGCCCATGATGGATTTCATCAGGGTCGACTTGCCGTTGCCGTTGGTGCCGAGCAGCGCCACCGTCTCGCCGGCGCCGACCTGCAGCGACACGTCCTCGAGCACGCGCACGGCCCCGTAGCCGGCGTCGATCTTGGTGAGGGTGAGGCTACTCGCCAAGGTAGGCCTTCACGACATCGGGGTTGCGCACCACCTCTTGCGGCGGGCCATCGGCGATCTTGCGCCCCGCCACCAGCACAGCGAGGCGCTGCGAGAAGGCCATCACCGCCCGCATGATGTGCTCGATCATGATCACGGTGACGCCCTGCTCGTTCAGCCGGATCAGGAGAGCAATGATCTCGTCGACCTCGGTATGGCTCAGCCCGGCCATCGCTTCGTCGGCGATCAGGAGTTGCGGCTCGGTCGCCATGGCACGCGCCAGCTCGAGCTTGCGCATCTCGATCTGCGTCAGATCGCGTGGCCTGAGGTCGGCCTTGCCGGCAAGGCCGACCTGGCCGAGCAGCTCCCGACAGCGCGTCGCGAGTGCGGCTCCGGTGAGCCCCCCTCCAGCCCGGGCATTGACGGCGTAGAGGATCGGCACGCGAATGTTCTCGATCAGCGACAGGCTGCCGAACGGCCGCGGCAACTGGAAGCTGCGGGCGAGGCCGAGCCGTGTGCGCTGATGCGCCGACAGGCCGTCCAGCACCGCCTCGCCGAACCGTACCCGGCCGCTTTCATTGCGCAGGGTGCCGCAGATGCAGTTGACCAGGGTCGACTTGCCCGACCCGTTGGGCCCGATCAGCCCCAGCCGCTCGCCCCGCTGCACGTCGAGATCGACCGAGTCCAGCGCCACGAAGCCGCCGAAGCGCTTGCCCAGCCCCTCGACCTGCAGCAGCGCCGTCATCGCTTCTTCCTCTGGAAAAGCCCGACGATTCCCTGCGGCGCCAGGATCACGAAGGCGACCATCAGGACGCCGGCAACCAGCACGTTGACCGCCGACGAGATCGTGACGCGCAAATACTCCTGCAGGCCGCCGACCAGCACGGCACCGATCACCGGCCCCAGCCAGCTCGACGTGCCGCCGATCAGCGGCATGGCAATGGCGTTCACGGCATAGTTCAGACTGAAGCCCGAGGCGGGATCGAGATAGGTCACATAGAAGGGCAACGGCGCTCCAGCCATGCCCATGAAGCCGCCCGACAGGCCCGTGGCGATCAGCTTCAGCCGCAAGGTCGGCACGCCGGAGGCCTCGGCCGCCGCTTCGTCGTCGCGGATCGCGGCAAAGCCGTAGCCGAGAGCGGAGCGCTCGATGGCCCGCGCCGTCGCCAGCACGACGACAACCAGCCCCAGCATGATCAGGAACAGGTACTGCACGTATTCGCCGCCGATCAGCGGCGCCACCTTCGGCCGCATCACATAGGCGCCGCGCGCGCCGCCGACGAAATCCCAGTTGGTGATCAGAGTCTGCACGACGACGGCCAGCGCCAGCGTGGCGATGGAGAAGAACACGCCGCGCAGGCGCAGGGTGAGATAGCCGGTTCCCAGTCCCACCAGGCCTGCCATGACCCCGCCAACCAGGATCATTACCGGCAGCGGCAGCGCGGGCATCAGCTTGTTCAGAACCACCGTCGAGTAGGCACCGATGGCGAAGAAGGCCGTGACACCGAAATTCACGTAGCCGGTGTAGCCGCCCAGGATGTTCCAGGCCGAGCCCAGGACGATGTACTGCAGCACGACGTAGCCCACGAAGAAGGCGTAGGAACTGCCGAACCAGCGGCCGGCGGCGAAAATCGCGGCCGCAACGGCGATCAGGAGCAGGACGAAAGGCAGTCCGCGCAGGCCCGGCAAGGCGCCGTCGAGGGACGTCTTATCGGCCAAGGATGCCACTGGGCCGCACCGCCAAGGTGACGAGCAGGATGCCGAAGGCCACGGCCGGTGCCCAGGAGGGACCGAAGAAGGTGGCGGTCAGGCTCTCGGCGATGCCGAGCGTCATGGCCGCGATCACCATGCCGGGAAAGCTCCCCAGCCCGCCCAGCACGCAGATCGCAAAGACGCGGCCGATATATTCCCGACCGATCGACGGCTCGACGGGCTGGATGATGATCAGGAAGGCACCGGCGAGCGACGCCGTGGCGATCGACAATCCGAAGGCGATGCGCTTGATCTTGATCGGATTGGCCGCCATCAGGCGCAGCGCGAGCTGGTCCTGCGCCACCGCCTGGATGGCCCGGCCGACGAAGGTCCGCGACAGGAAGATCTGCAGCGCCACGACCATCAGCATCGACACCAGGAACGGCACCAGCAGCCGCAACGGCAGCTCGAACAGGCCGAGATTGAGCGTCGCGCCGATATAGCGGGCCTGCACGGTGCGATAGTCGACGCCGAACACCAGGACCAGCCCCACTTCGGTGATGAACAGCAGGCCGAAGAAGAACGACAGGCCGCGCAGCGACTGGTCGTCCCGCCGCTCGAAGGCCACGTAGTAGACCTGGTAGGCCAGCACGCCGAGGAAGTAGAAGGCCGGCAGCGCAATCAGCGCCGACAGGATCGGATCGATGCCCAGTACCGTATTGCCGAGGAAGGCGACGTAGGAGCCGAGCAGGATGAAGGCCGGATGGGCGATGTTGACGACGTCGAGCAGCCCGAAGGAGATCGCCACGCCGATCGAGACTGCGGCGTAGAAGCCGCCGAGCAGCAGCCCGGAGATGAGAGCGTTGAGCAGCAGATCGAGCGAGGCGTCCATCGAGCCGGCTCAATCCGCCATCGTCACGGCCAGGACTGCAGCCTGCTCCGACATCGACGCGTTCCCTCCCCAGGGCGTGCGGGCGTGGCGATGTTTCGCCTACGCGCGCCCAGTGTGCCGGGCATGCTGGCGATTGCCTAGTAGTCTTTTCAGGATTGCGCTTCGGCGCCTTCGACGTAGCGGTTTTCCCCGACCGCCGCGCGCCGCAGCCTCTGGCGGTAGCGGCCCGTTCCCGCCTCCTCCACTTCCTCGACCACCGACGGTGTTTCCACTGACTGCTCGAGGCACTCGCTGAGCACGCGGCCGGTCATTGTTGCCGGTGGCGCGATGCCGAGAATCCGAAGCGCTGTCGGCGCCAGATCGACGATGCTCGAGGGTGTCGTTGACGGGACGCCGCGCTTGAAGTGTGTGCCGGCGAGAATTCCGGTGGCGGCCATCTCGGCGGAATGGAGACCGCCATGGACACCAAGCCCGATGCCCCAGTCGGCGCTCCAGGTCCGGCCAGCCAGGCCGAAGGGATCGGCCTCGCTGTCGCTGCGATAGGCGAACAGGATATCGGCCGCGCGGCCATGATCGGCGAAGACGAGGTGCCGCGCGAAGCTGCCGGGCGCGACGCCTTCGACGTCACCTTGCGCGGCGGTGAAGACCGGCCCGCACCAGGGTCGCTCCATCATCGCGGCGACGGCACGGCGGATTGCTTCTTCCGTCGGATCGGTCAGGTAGATGGCGCCGACCTGTCCCGGCAGGACGACCGCGTCGATATCGACTTCGCTGGCCTCCCCCGAACCGCAACGCAAGCCCGCCGCTTCCAGCGCGTCGACGGGATCGGCCTTCGCCTGCACGGAGACATGGCCGTGGTCCGACGCCACGATCAGGTGCACACCCTCCGCCCTGCCCTCGGCCTCCCACCAGTCGAGCACGCGACCGAACTGTTCGTCGGCAAAGCGCAGCGCCTGACGCGTCTCGGCGGCGGCGGTGCCGCAATAATGCGAGGAGGTGTCGGGTTCGCTGAACGACAGGATCGTCACATCGGGCCGCCGCTCGGGCCATACCAGCTCGAGAAAGGTCGAGGCCAGCAGCCGCTGGGCCTCGAGATCCGGCGTCCCTTTCGGTGGTGCCGGCGGGACGGGCCCGAACCGTCGCTGCACCTGGTCGAGCAGCTCGGCCGACGTCGCGACATCCGGAAAATGTCCCGACAAGGTCGCATGGCCCAGCGCCCGCGCCTTGTGATTGAAGAGGCGCGTCGCCCCTGCCGAGTTGGAGGCGAGAACCGCCAGCGACCGGCCGTGAGCGGCAAGGATCTCACCGAGTGACGGCACGCCGAGAAGGCGCCCTCCGCTCTCGGTATCGAGCTTCTCGATGAGCCGATGATCGGCCGTGTT
>MKRV01000274.1 GCA_001897995.1 Alphaproteobacteria bacterium 65-37
CGAGAAGAAGTTCGGCGAGATCGACATCTTCTTCTCCAATGCCGGGATCGGCCGCGGCGGCCACGAGGACGCCACCGACAAGGACTGGGCCGATTCCTGGGCGATCCATGTCATGGCCCATGTCTATGCCGCACGGGCGCTGGTGCCGCAGATGCTGAAGCGCGGCGAGGGCTATCTGCTCAGCACCGCGAGCGCCGCCGGCCTGCTCGCCTCGATGGGCTCGGCGCCGTACGGCGTCACCAAGAACGCCGCCGTGGCGCTCGCCGAGCATCTCTCGATCCAGTACGGCGATCGCGGCATCCGTGTCTCGGTGCTCTGCCCGCAGGCGGTCGACACCAACATGCTGCGCATGGCCGGCGCCACGGCCGCCTCGGTCGACGGCGTGATCAACACCGATGCAGCGGCCCAGGCGGTGATCGAGGCGATGGACGAGGAGCGCTTCCTCATCCTGCCGCACCCCGAGGTGAAGGATTACATGGCCCGCAAGCTCGACCGCGACCGCTGGCTGCGCGGCATGCGCCGCCTGCGCGACAAGACCGGCGAAGGGCAGGGCAAGCGGTGAGGCTCACTTTCTCCTCCCCATTCAAATGGGGAGGTGTTGACGTCATACGTCGACGGAGGGGTCAGCTCTGTCGACGTTGCGCTCGTTTGACCCCTCCGCCCACGTAAGACGTGTGCACCTCCCCATCTGAATGGGGAGGTAGAGATGACGAGCCGGTTGACGCCTCTCGCGAGATCGACGAAGGTTCCGGCCGCATGAAACGACTGGCGACGCTTCGACTTACCGGCTGACCCGCCGCCCCCGCCGCTACCCCTCGGGGGCCTGCGGGCCGTCGTCGTTGTTGTCTGCCTCCAGTTTCGAAGTCGCGTCATGCTTTCCTACATCCAGTCGTTGTTTGCCGAGACCGGCCTGTGGACGGCGATCGGCGTCACCCTGATCGCCGGCCTGATGCGTGGCTTCGCGGGCTTCGGGTCGGCCATGCTGATGGCGCCGATCTTCGCCATCCTGTTCGGATCTGCCGAGATGGTGGTGACGATCGTGGCCATCGAGCTCGTGGTCTCGCTGCAGCTCTTCCCGCAGGTCCGGCACAGCGCGGACTGGAAGGTGCTGACGCCCATGAGCATCGCCGCCTGTGCCGCCATGCCGCTCGGCGTCTGGCTGCTGGCGAGCGTCGACAAGAACGTCATCGTGACGACGGTCTCGGCGGTGATCGTGGCCTTCGTCGTCCTGATGTGGAGCGGCTGGAAGTATCACGGCAAGCGCTCGACGGCGGCCACGGTGCTGGTCGGCGCGATCTCGGGGGCGATGATGGCCACGACCAGCGTCGGCGGCCCGCCGGTGCTGCTCTACCTGCTGTCGGGCAAGGATCCGCCCGAGGTCAACCGCGCCAACATCGTCACCTATTATTTCCTGACGCAGTTCCTGCTGATCGTGATCGTGCTGGCGACCGGCGTCGCCGGGATCGATGCGCTGGCCCGCGCCGTCGTGCTGTTCCCGGTCATGGCGCTGGGCGCCTGGGCCGGCGGCCGGCTGTTCCATGGGCTGGCCAGCGAGCGCCTCTACCGCAACGTGGCGCTGGGGCTGCTGTTCGGGACCGGCATGTTCGGCCTGCTGCGGCACTGGCTGATCGGCTGAAACCGCCGCGCACTCCGTGTATGATGGCGGTCAACTACGGGAGACCGCCATGCGTATCACTGTCCTTGCTTCCGCAATCACTCTCGCCATGGGCCTGTCGATGCCGGCATGGGCCGACGATCTCATGCGCGAATGCATGGTGACGGCCTCCCAGAAGACCTGCGAATGCATCTCGGCGCGCATTCCGGCCAATGAGCGCGAGAACGCCATTCTCGGCTTGCGTAAGTCGAACCAGTCGGTGAGCGTCACCGGTAACCTGCTGAACCCGTCGAACCTGTCGCCGCAGGAGATGCAGGGCCTCAACACGGTCGTCGCCGCACAGGCCTATTGCATGTAGCGCGCGTTCATCGGCCGCGACGCAATCGCTTCTAGGCTGCAGCCGCACACCGCGCTATCGTCGCGCCCCACAGATACAGCGACGCCGGTCAACGGCGCGACATTCGGAGGGCAGGATGAGGCTGTTTACACGCAGATTCGGTCTGATGGCGGCGGTTGCGGCGGGGCTTGCCGTCCCGGCATTGGGCTCGGCACAAGCGCAGGCGCCAGCGTCCGCCCCGGTGCGCGGCGGGGCGCTCACGATCGGCGTGGAGAGCGACTTCGAAGGCTTCGATCCCATCCGCGCCGGCGTCTATTCCAACTCGACGGTCACGGCGGCGTCGCTGATCTACGACACGCTGATGCGGCTCGACGACAAGGGCAACCTCATCCCCGCGTTGGCGCTCTCCATGACGCCGAACGAGGACGGTACCGTCTGGACCGCCAAGTTGCGGCCCGGGGTGAAGTTCCACGACGGCACGCCCTTCACCGCCCAGTCGGTGGCCGATCATTTCAACCGCCTGCTCGATCCGGCCAACCGCTTCGCCGGCCGCGCCTATATCGCGATCGAGAAGGTCGAGGTCGCCGACGACCTGACCGCCGTCTTCAAGATGCGCGGCCCCAACGCGGCGCTGCCCAAGACCTTGGCACAGCCCAGCGTCGTCACCCTGATCATCTCGGTGAAGCAGGCCACCGAGAAGGGCGCCGATTACAACCGCAATCCCGTCGGCACCGGCCCGTTCGTCTTCAAGGAGTGGCGTGCCGCCGATCGCCTGGTCGCCGAGCGCAATCCCGACTACTGGGACAAGGACAAGCCCTATCTCGACCGTGTGACGGTACGGCCGCTGCCCGATTCCGACGCCCGCTACGCCAGCCTGGTGAAGGGCGACGTGCAGGTGATCTGGGAGGACCGCGCCGAGAACATCGTCAAGGCCAAGAAGGACAAGAACCTCAACGTCATCCACTGGGTCGGCAGCGGCGCGCTGGTTATCCCGCTCAACACCCAGCGCGAGCCGCTGAACGACAAGCGCGTGCGCCAGGCCGTGTCGATGGCGCTGAACCGCAAGGCCAATGCCGAGGTGCTGACCCAGGGCCTGCGGCCGGTCTACGACGATCCGTACGGCCCGTCCTCCGGCATCGTCTGCAAGGACACCGGCTCGCTGGGCTACAATCCCGAGGCCGCCAAGAAGCTGGTCGCCGAGTACGGCAAGCCGATCAAGCTCACCATGACCGTGACTGCCACGCCGCGCGGCCGAGAAGGCGCGCAGGTCTTCCAGGCCGACATGAAGAAGGTCGGCATCGACGTCGAGATCAAGCCGGTCGACCAGACCCAGCTCGTGAAGGAGGCGCTCACCCGCGACTTCCAGGTCACCGGCTGGCGCATCATCGACCTGGCCGACGTCGATCCGCAGATGTTCGCCAACTTCCATTCCAAGAGCCCGATCAACTTCTCGGGCTACAACAATGCGGAAGTCGATCGCCTGCTGCTGATCGGCCGCACCAGCCTCGACGAGAACAAGCGCAAAGAGGCCTACTGCGACCTGATCAAGATCATGAACGACGACGCGGTGTGGCTGTGGACCGGCAGCAACATCGACTTCGCCATCACCCGCAAGAACGTGCACGGCATCCCCGCGCTGCGCGGCGGTGCGGTGCAGATCGAAGGTGCCTGGCTCTCGAAGTAGCTGCGTCAGCGCGTACCCGTAACGGAGTAAGGGATCGCCATGCATTGGCTCGCCCGCCAGTTGCTGCGGCTGGTTGTTGTCCTGTTCTGCGTGACCCTGGTCACCTTCGTGATCGTCAACATCCTGCCGGGTGACATCGCGATCGTGATCCTGGGGACCTTGGCGACGCCGCAGGATATTGCCGGCCTGCGCGCCGATCTCGGGCTCGATCGGCCGATGCTGGTCCGCTACTTCGACTGGCTGGGCTCGGCGCTGTCGGGCGATCTCGGCCGGTCCTACCGCAACGGCGAGCCGGTGGCGCAGGCGATTGCCGACCGTCTGCCGGTGTCGCTGGAGCTGATGATCCTGGCGCAGCTCGTGGCCTTGGGTATTGCCGTTCCGGTGGCGCTGCTGTCGGCGCGCAAGCCGGGCGGCTTCTTCGACCGGCTCTCGGCTTCGGCGGCCTTCGGCTTCCTCGCCATGCCCAACTTCATGCTGGGCATCGTGCTGATCTATCTCTTTTCGGTGACGTTCGACCTCTTGCCGGCGACCGGCTTCTCGCCGCTGTCGGACGGTCTGTGGGACAATCTCGAATCGATGATCCTGCCAGCGCTGACCCTGGGGTTGGTCGAATGGACGGTGCTGATGCGGGTGCTGCGCGCCGACCTGCTGACCACGCTCAAGGAGGATTTCATCCTGCTGGCGCGAGCCAAGGGCCTGCCGCCTTGGCGCGTGCTGATGCTGCATGCGCTCCGGCCCTCGTCCTTCACCCTGATCACCATCCTCGGCCTCAATATCGGCGGGCTGATCGGCGGCGCGGTGATCGTCGAGCAGATCTTCGCCCTGCCGGGGGTCGGTCGCCTGCTGCTGGGCGGCATCTTCAACCGCGACCTGATCCTGGTGCAGGGCACCGTGTCGTTCATCGCCGCCGCCTTCGTGATCATCAACTTCCTGGTCGACATGCTCTACGCCGTGCTCGATCCGCGGGTCCGCCATGTCCGCTTCCGCAGCTAAGCCCGTCGTCGCCGGTGCGCCGGTCGCAGGCCGAAAGTTTCGCCTGCGCTGGTCGCTGGTCCTGCCGCTCGGCTGGCTGCTGCTGGTCGTCATCTTCAACCGCGACCTGATCCTGGTGCAGGGCACCGTGTCGTTCATCGCCGCCGCCTTCGTGATCATCAACTTCCTGGTCGACATGCTCTACGCCGTGCTCGATCCGCGGGTCCGCCATGTCCGCTTCCGCAGCTAAGCCCGTCGTCGCCGGTGCGCCGGTCGCAGGCCGAAAGTTTCGCCTGCGCTGGTCGCTGGTCCTGCCGCTCGGCTGGCTGCTGCTGGTCGTCGTGCTGGCGATCACCGCCGACTGGATCGGACTGCCCGATCCGGCCGCCCAGGAACTCATCCTGCGCCGCAAGCCTCCCTCGGCCCAGTTCCTGCTGGGCACCGACAATCTCGGCCGCGATATGCTGTCCCGCGTCATCTATGGCGCGCGCACGTCGCTGATCGTCGGCATCTGCGCGCCGTTCCTGGGCTTCCTGATCGGCGGCGCGATCGGCATGTCGGCCGGCTACTTCCGCGGCAAGGTCGATCTGCTGGCCGTCGGCTTCATCGACATCCTGCTGGCCTTTCCGGCGCTGGTGCTGGCGCTCACCTTCACCGCCTATCTCGGCCAGAGCCTGTTCAACGTCACCCTGGCGCTAGGCATCCTGTCGATCCCGGCGGCGGCACGCGTGTCGCGGGCCAATACGCTGGCCTGGGCCAACCGCGACTTCGTGCTGGCGGCCCGCACCATCGGCGCCAGCAACTGGCGCATCCTGACGCGCGAGATCCTGCCTAACCTGCTGCCGCCGATGTTCGCCTTCTGGCTGGTGGCGATCAGCGTGATCATCGTGGCCGAAGGTGCGCTGTCGTTCCTCGGCCTCGGCATTCCCGCGCCGCAGCCGAGCTGGGGCGGCATGATCGCCGACGGCCGCGAGGCGCTCGATGTGGCGCCGCACACCGCGTTGATCCCGGCCGCCGTGATGTTCATCACCGTGCTGTCGCTCAACTTCGTGGGCGACATCGTGCGCAACATGGTCGATCCGCGGCGGTCGGCCCTATGAGCGATCGTCCAATCCTGTCGGTGCGCGACGCGCGCGTCGGCTTCAACACGGCGCGCGGCACGGTGCGGGCGGTCGACGGTGTGTCCTTCGACCTCGGGGCCGGCCGCACGCTGGGCATCGTGGGCGAATCGGGCTCCGGCAAGTCGGTGCTGGTGCGCTCCCTGATCGGGCTGGTGAGCACGACGACCGGCGTCGAGGTCGAGGGGCAGGTGCTGTTCGAGGGCGGCGATATCCGCAAGTTGGCGCCCGCCGAGTTCCGCGGCCTGCTCGGGCGCGATATCGGCATCGTCTTCCAGGATCCGATGACCTCGCTCAATCCGGTGATGAAGATCGGCCGCCAGATCGGCGAGGGGCTGCGGCTCAATCGCGGCTTCGACCGTTCGGCCGCCGACCGGCGATCCGTCGAGCTGCTGGCGGAAGTCGGCATCCCCGAACCGGAGCGCCGGGCCGGGCAGTATCCGCACGAAATGTCGGGCGGCATGCGCCAGCGGGTGGCGATTGCCATCGCCATCGCCTGTGCGCCCAAGCTGCTGATCGCCGACGAGCCGACCACGGCGCTCGACGTCACCGTGCAGCGCCAGATTCTGGACTTGCTGCAGCGCGAGCAGCGCCAGCGCGGCATGTCGATGATCCTGATCACCCACGATCTCGGCGTCGCGGCGAGCCGCGCCGACGACATCATGGTCATGTATGCCGGGCGGGCCGTCGAGACGGCGCCGACGCGCGAGATCTTCCGGACGCCGCGCATGCCCTACACCGAAGCGCTGCTGCGCTCCCTGCCGCGGCTGAGCGACCGCACTCACACGCGGCTCACCGCCATTCCCGGCCGCCCGCCCGACCTGGCGCGGCGCACCGGCGGCTGCGCCTTCGCGCCGCGCTGCAGCTACCGCACCGAGCGCTGCGACGGCGAGCAGCCGGCACTCATCCGCGAGGACGGCCACGGCTTTGCCTGCTT
>MKRV01000275.1 GCA_001897995.1 Alphaproteobacteria bacterium 65-37
GGCATCGAGCTTGGGCGCCGCCTGCCGGCGGGCATCGAGCGCCAGGAAGCAATGAACCCGGTTGGTGAAGCGCGGGGCGTTGGTGAAGAAGCTGCCGAGCGCGTGCCACTCGTCGGCCGCGAAGCCAGTCTCCTCGAGGAGCTCGCGCTTCACGGTCTCCAGGGTCGGCTCGCCCGGCTTGTCGGCGGTACCGCCCGGCAGCTCGACGACGGTCTGCCCGCAGCCGTGGCGATACTCCTCGACCAGGACGATCTTGCCGTCATGGGTGAGCGCCAGTGCGGCCACCCAGTCGGGCTGCTCGATCACGTGATAGGGATCGAGCACATGGCCGTTGGGCAGCTCGACCGTGTCCGAGCGCAAGGCGAGCCAGCGGTCGCGATAGGCGTACTTGGAGGAGAGAACCTTCCAGGGCGCGACCGTAGTCGCCGTCTTGCTGTCGCTCATGTCAGACCGCCGTCCAGCCGCCATCGACCACCAGCTCCGCCCCGGTGACGTAGGAGGATTCGTCGGAGGCCAGGAAGAGGATGGCGTAGGCCACCTCGTCGACCTCGCCGGCCCGACCGAGCGGCACGCCCTTCAGGGTCTTGGCGCGCTGTTCGGGATCGGCGGTGCGGCCCGAGGTGCGCATCGGCGGCATGAGGCCGGGATGCACGGAGTTGACGCGGATGCCTTGGCGGCCGTGCTGTGCGGCCGCCGCCTTGGTCATCAGCCGCACCGCGCCCTTCGAGGCGTTGTAGCCGACATGAATGTAGGCCTGGCCGACGATGCCCGAGATCGACGACAGGTTGATCACCGAGCCGCGGCGCTTGCCCTTCTGCATCGCCGCGATGCCGTACTTCATGCCGAGGAAGACGCCGGTGGCATTGATGCCCATCAGCCGGTGCCAGGCCGCCGTGTCGTAGAGGTCCTGTTCGGCCGAGCCCGAGATGCCGGCATTGTTCACCAGCACGTCGAGGCCGCCATGGACGGCCACGACGTCGTCGACGGTCTTCTGCCAACCGGCTTCGTCGGTGACGTCGAGATGCAGGTAGCGCGCCGTGCCGCCCGCCTTGGCGATCTCGGCGGCGACGGCCTCGCCTTCCTTGTCCAGCCTGTCGGCGATGACGACCGCCTTGGCGCCCTCGCGCGCCAGCAGGCGGGCCGTCGCCGCGCCCATGCCGCTCGCTGCGCCGGTCACCAGCGCCACCTTGCCCGTCATACGCATCGGTTCGCTCCTTTTTACTTTGCCCTCACGCCATCTTGAGGCCGACAATGCCGGCCACGATCAATCCGATCGAGACGATGCGCATGGTCGATGCCGAATCGCCGAACGCCAGGATGCCGACGGTGAAGGCGCCGACCGCGCCGATGCCAGTCCACACCGCGTAGGCGGTGCCCATGGGAATGACGCGCTGTGCCCACAAAAGTAGCGCGCCGCTCGCGGTCATGGCGACAACGGCGAAGATGATCCAGCCCGGGCGGGGCCCCTCGTCGGTCCAGCCGAGCTTGAGGCCCACTGGCCAGCCGATCTCGCAAATTCCCGCCAGAACCAGATAGAGCCACGCCATGAAAGTCACCCCATTGCTCGTGCACCGTCGTTGACGACGGCGTTACAGCCTGTAACGATCCGAGAATTGCACGCATCTTGCAGCATAGCGAGGGCGGCTGGGGAAGGATGTCCAAGACTTGGGAGCGTACCGATGAACGAACATGAATTGCGTGGCCTCATTGGGAAGGTGAAGGCCGGCAAGCTGTCGCGACGAGGATTCCTGCAGCGCATGACGGCCGTCGGCATCGCCGCGCCGACCGCCAGCCTGATCCTGATGCATTCAGGTGTGCCCATGGCGCAGCCTGCCTCGACCTACAAGCCGACCAAGGCTGGCGGCGGCGGCACCCTGAAGCTGCTGTGGTGGCAGGGGCCCACGCTTCTCAATCCGCATTTCGCCGTCGGCACCAAGGATCAGGACGGTTCGCGTCTGTTCTACGAACCGCTCGCAGCCTGGGACCCGGAGGGCAACCTCAAGACCAAGCTGGCGGCGGAGATCCCGACCCGCGAGAACGGCGGCCTCTCCGCCGACGGCACGTCGGTCACCTGGAAGCTGAAGCAGAACGTCAAGTGGCACGACGGCAAGCCGTTCACCGCCGACGACCTCATCTTCAACTGGGAATACGCCAAGGATCCGGCGACCGCGGCCTATACGATCGCCTCCTACCAGGACGTCAATGTCGAGAAGATCGACCAGTACACCGTCGTCGTGAAGTTCAAGAAGCCGACGCCGTTCTGGGCCGACGCCTTCGTGGGCACACGCGGGATGATCATTCCCAAGCACCTGTTCGCCGACTTCATCGGCGCCAAGTCGCGCGACGCCCCCACCAACCTCAAGCCGGTCGGCACCGGCCCCTACATGTTCAAGGATTTCAAGCCGGGCGACCTGGTCTCGGGCACGATCAATCCGAATTACCATCAGCCCAACAGGCCCTATTTCGACGCCGTCGAGATGAAGGGCGGCGGCGATGCCGTATCGGCGGCGCGCGCCGTGCTGCAGACCGGCGAATACGACTTTGCCTGGAACATGCAGGTCGAGGACGAAATCCTGTCGCGCCTGGAGAAGGGCGGCAAGGGCAGTGTCAAGGTGACGCCGGGCGGCAACATCGAGTTCTTCCTGATGAACACGACCGACCCGTGGACCGAAGTCGACGGCGAGCGGTCGAGCCTCAAGACCAAGCATCCGACGCTCAGCGATCCGGAAGTTCGCAAGGCCATTGCGCTGCTGGTCGACAACAAGTCGATCGAACAGCACATCTACGGCCGCACCGGACCGGCGACGCGCGACTATCTCTACGGTCCGGAACGCTACCGCTCCAAGGCCAATCCGATCGAGTTCAACATCGACAAGGCGAACGACATCCTGGAGAAGGCCGGCTGGAAGAAGGGCTCCGACGGCATCCGTGCCAAGGACGGCAAGAAGCTGAAATACGTCTACCAGACGTCGATCAACCAGCCGCGTCAGAAGACGCAGGCCATCATCAAGCAGGCGGCCCAGAAAGCCGGCATCGACATCGAGCTGAAGTCGGTGACGGCGTCGGTGTTCTTCTCGTCGGACGTCGCCAATCCCGACACCTACACCAAGTTCTATACCGACCTCGAGATGTACACGACGACCATGAACCAGCCGGATCCCGCGCTGCACATGCTCCAGTTCGTCTCGTGGGAGGCGGCCTCCAAGGACAACAAGTGGCAGGGCCGCAACATCACGCGGTGGCAGAGTCCGGAATGCGACAAGCTCTACCGGGAAACCGAGTCGGAACTGGATGTCGCCAAGCGCGCGGCACAGTTCATCAAGATGAACGACCTGGCGGTCCAGAACCACATCGTGCTGGGCATCGTGCAGCGACCGACCGTGTCGGCGCAGGCGCAGAAGCTGAACGCCCAGATCAGCGGCTGGGACAACAATACGTCCGACCTGTCGGACTGGTTCAAGGAGGCGTAGGCGACACGCCGTGTCATCCCGAGCGCAGCGAGGGACCTTTGCGATTTAGCGAAGGCTCCTTGGCTCAGCGTCACGAGATGACACGATTCTTGCAATAGGCAGCCAGCAACAGGCCAGCCCATGTCTCGTCAGTACATCATCCGCCGCCTTCTGATCGCCATCCCCAGCCTGCTCGGGATCAGCATCGTGCTGTTCGCCGTGCTTGCGATGGCGCCGGGCGATCCCTTCGAGGAGCTGGCGACCAATCCGGCCGTGCCGCCGGAGGTGCGCATGGCGCTGCGCGCCAAGTTCGGCCTCGATGATCCGATCTGGTCGCGTTACCTGCATTGGCTCGCCGCCATGCTGCAGGGCGACTGGGGCTTCTCCTTCGCCAGCCGGATGGACGTCGACAAGCTGATCCTGCAGCGTCTGCCGGTCACCCTGATCGTGATCGGCTCCTCGCAGATCCTCGCCATCCTGGTGGCGCTGCCGGTCGGCGTGCTGGCCGCCACCAAGCCCTATTCGGTGTTCGACCAGATCGCCAACACGCTGGCCTTCATCGGCTTCTCGCTGCCGACCTTCTTCACTGGCCTGTTGCTGATCCTGGTCTTCTCGATCCAGCTCGACTGGCTGCCCTTCGTCTACCGCTCGGACATCGAAGCCAAGGGCTGGCTGTTCTACTGGGAGCACATAAAGCAGTCGATCATGCCGGTCACCGTGCTGGGCCTGTTCCAGGGCGCCTCGCTGGTGCGCTATGTGCGCTCCTCGGTGCTCGACGTCATCCGGCTCGACTATGTGACCACGGCGCGCTCCAAGGGCATCGGCGAGCGCAAGGTCATCACCAAGCACGTGGTGCGCAATGCGCTTATCCCGGTGGTCACCCTGGTGGCCCTGCAGATGCCGATCGTGTTCGGCGGCGCCATCGTCACCGAGCAGATCTTCCGCGTCCCCGGGATCGGCTCGCTGCTGATCTCGGCCATGCTCGCCAACGACACGCCGGTGGTCATGGGCGTGACGTTCGTGTTCGCGTGCCTCGTCGTCCTCTTCAACCTCATTGCCGATATCCTTTATGGCTGGCTCGACCCCCGCATCGCTTTCCGCTGAAGCCCCGCGCGTCGCCGCGGCGGCCCCGCGCAAGAGCCGGCCCGTCACGCCGGCCCGCGAGGCCTGGCGGCGCTTCCGCCGGCACCGGCTCGCCGTGGCGAGCGGCGTCGTGCTGCTCGTCATGTTCGCCGCCGTGGCGCTCGGCCCCTTGATCTGGCCGGTGCCGATCAACGAGATCGATTTCACGGCCAAGCTGCAGGGGCCGTCCTGGGCCCATCCGCTGGGCACCGACGATCTCGGCCAGGACCTGCTGGCCCGTCTGCTCTATGGCGGCCGCATCTCGCTCGCCGTCGGCCTCGCCGCCATGTTCGTGGCGGTGTTCGTCGGTGTGCTGGTGGGGGCGCTGGCCGGCATGTCGAGCGGCCGGATGGACGCCATCCTGATGTGGCTCACCGACCTCTTCCTGTCGCTGCCGCAGTTGCCGCTGCTCCTGCTGGTGATCTACCTGTTCCGCGACACGATGAAGGGCATCTTCGGCGTCGAGGGGGGCGCCTTCATCCTGATCGTCATCGTGATCGGCGGCTTGCGCTGGATGCCGGTCGCGCGCCTGGTGCGCGCCCAGTTCCTCTCCTTGCGCGAAAAGGAGTTCGTCGAGGCGGCCCGCGCGCTCGGCGCTTCCAAGACCCGCCAGGTGGTCCAGCACATCCTGCCCAATGCCCTGGGCCCGGTGATCGTAGCCGGCACCATCGACGTTGCCGCCGCCATCATCGCCGAATCGACCCTGTCCTTCCTCGGCCTCGGTTTCCCGTCCGACGTGCCGACCTGGGGCAGCGTGCTGCGCGACGCCAAGGACTATCTCGACATCGCGCCGCATTGGGCGCTGTTCCCCGGTGCCGCCATCTTCCTGGCCGTGCTTGCCATCAACTTCATTGGCGACGGCTTGCGCGACGCGCTCGATCCGCGCCGGGTCCTCTGACGCGGGTGTAGCGTGGCCGAACCTCTTCTGGACATTCGCGGACTCAAAACCTGGTTCAAGACCGACGACGGCATGGTACGGGCCGTCGACGGCGTCGATCTCCATATCGACCGCGGCGAGACCCTGGGCGTCGTGGGCGAATCGGGCTGCGGCAAGACCGTGACGGCGCGCTCGGTGCTGAAGCTGATCGACATGCCGCCGGGCCGCTTCGAGGACGGCAAGATCCTGTGGCAGGGGCGGGACCTCATCCCGCTCGACCAGGCGGAGATGAACAAGATCCGCGCCAAGGAGATCGCCATCATCTTCCAGGAGCCGATGACCTCGCTCAACCCGG
>MKRV01000276.1 GCA_001897995.1 Alphaproteobacteria bacterium 65-37
GAAATGTCGACGGCGTAGGTCGCGCCTGAGGCAAAGGACAGGTTGCCCTGCACGGTCAGGGTGCCGATGGCATTGCTGGGGGCATTATTGCCGGGCGTCAGGGTGCCGCCGTTGATCGTGGCTGCCCCGACGGTGCCCGTGCCGCCCAGCGTGCCATTGACCGTCACGGGCGAGACGATCGACCCGTTGACCACCAGGGTTGCCGCCGGATCGACGGTGGTGGCGCCGGTATAGGTGCTGGCGCCCGACAGCACGATGCGGCCGCCGCTGCCGCTGTTGGCGATGGTGATCTGCCCCGGCGTACCCGACGCGGCATCCGACAGAACGCCCATCAGCAACGCGCTGTTGCCACGCTGGTCGAGGCGATTGGTGGCAGAGCCGTCGAGCGTGAAGTTCTGGGCGTAGGCCTGGCCCATCGTGTCGACCTGCAAGGTGCCGCCGGTGAAAGCCGGAATGACGGTCGTGCCGACGTTGCTGATGAAATAGGTCTGGCCGGCTGCAATGGTGGAGACCGGCATGATGTCGGCCGTGCTCACCGGACCGGTGGAGCCGGAGCCCACATAGGGCCGCAGCACCATGATGCCGCTGCTGGCATCGCCCGTTATCTGACCGGCGAGATTGTTCGGCGTCCCGTCGGCCAGCAGGCTGAACAGCACGTTGCCTTCGGGGGTGATCGACCCCATCACCGTGAAATTGCCGACCTCGCTGCCGAGCGGCGCGGCGCCCGGCCCCCAATAGTAGCCGTTGGAGTAGTTGGTGATCTTGAACGTGCCTGGCGCTGTCGTTCCGAAGAACGCCGAGCTGGTCAGACGCCAGGTCGTGCCGGCCGTCCAGCGCCACTGCGGCGAGGTGATGTCGGCGGTGATCACCTGGGTCGGCGACGGCGGCGTGAACACGGCGGGATTGTAGGGCGTCATGTAGGCCCAGTGCGTCACCAGAAGGCTGGAACCGGTGATCATCTGCATTTCCATCAGCGGCACGCCGCCGATCTCGCGCATCTGGCCGATGCCGATGGTGGTCGGCGCCGTATCGGACGAGAAGGAGATCACGATCTGGCCGGCAGAGGTCACGAGCCCCTGCATGGACGTGGTGGTGTTGGTGGCGATGCCGCCCATATAGAGGACAGCCTGGCTCTGGCCCGAGAAGACGCCGTTGGTGGCCGTTCCCAGCGCCCACAATGTTTGGTCGCCGATCGGTGTCGGCGGCGGATTGGTGAAGCTCTGGTTGCTGGCGGCGTAGGCGATCAGCCCCGGGACGGGGACATACCAATGGGAATTGGACAGCAGCGCATCCCATTTGGAGTCCTGGGCAAACGCTGCCGAGGGCACGCACAGACTTGTGGAGAGGAGGAGGGCCGCCCAGCGATGGGTGACCGGTCTACACGCTCTGGCTACACTAGGAAGATCTTGATCAACTGCAGTGCTCATGTAGTAATCAAGCTAGTGAAGCATCGAGGTTTGGTCATGCGTTTTCTTCTGCCGTGCGCCGCTGTTGTCGGCCTGTCGATGCTCTCCGGTGCCGCGTGGGCCGACCAGGCGGCCGCGTCCGCTTGTTCGGCCAAGCTCTCGCAGGATGGCCAGTTGATCTACGGCAAGGCCGCTCCGACGGTGACGGCGAAGACCAATATCAGGGACGCGGTCATCGACGTCGCCCGACCGCTGGTGATGAACGGATCGATGTCGCGCGAGACGGCACGCGCCGCCGGCGAAGCGGCGGGCGAGTGCCTCAAGCTGTTGCAGTAGAAGCCAGGGCCTGCAGCCGGCCGCCGGTCTTCGGCGGCGATCAGTAGCCCGTCTTCGGGTCGACCGTGTGGATCAGCGGTTGGCCGGCCCGCAGGCGCTTGATGTTGTCGATCACGCCGGGCGAGGCGGTGCGCGGGTTGGTGGCGCCGGCGATGTGCGGCGTCACATGCACCTTGGGGTGCGTCCAGTAGGGATGATCCGCCGGCAACGGCTCGATGTTGAAGACGTCGAGGGCTGCGCCGCTCACCTGGCCGGACTCGAGCGACGCCAGCAGCGCCTCGTCCACGACATGCCCGCCGCGCGCCATGTTGATGAAATAGGCACCCTTGGGCAGGGTCGCGAAGGCCTTGGCGTCGAGCAGGCCGTGCGTCTCGCGGGTGAGTGGCAGCACGTCGACCAGGATGTCCGTCCGGGCAAGAAAGCGCTGAAAGCCGTCGGCGCCGTGGAAGGTCTCGATGCCGGGCAGGGTGCGGGCGGTGCGGCTCCAGCCGGCGGTCGGGAAGCCCAGCGCGGCGAACTTGGCCGCGGTGTCCTGGCCGATCGAGCCCAGCCCCATGACGCCGATACGGCGGTCGATCGTGTCGACGAAGTCCTCGGGCTTCCACTGTCGGGCGCGCTGGCTTGCGGCGTACTTGTCGATCTCGCGATGGTGGCGCAGCGCCCAGTAGATGGCGTACTCGCTCATCTGCCCGACCAGGCCTTCGTCCATGATGCGTACGATCGGCACGCCGGCCGGCAGGCGGTCGTCGGCCAGCAGGTGGTCGACGCCCATGCCCAGCGAGACAATCAGCTTCACGTCGGGGAAGGAGGCGATCAGCCCGGCCGGCGGCTTCCAGGCCAGCACGATCTCGATGTCCTTCTTGTCGCCCAGCGCATCGAGGGGCCGGAAGTCGACCGGCCCGAGGCCCGCTTCGAGGACTTTCTTCCAGTGAACGCCGTCGGTATCGCGGCTGATATAGGCGATCGCGCCGGCCATGAACTCTCCTCCAACTCTCTTGCGAAGTCCGATTACTTGGGAATCGTCGCCGGATCGAGCTTGATTCCCTTTTCCTTGTAATAGCGCACGGCGCCGGGATGGAAGGGCAGGAAGCTGTTGCGCGAGGCGTTGGCAGCGACCGTATCGCGGGCCGCGGGATGTGCCTTGATCAAGGCCGCGTTGTTCTCGAGCACCGTCTTGGTGATCAGATAAGCGAGGTCGTCCGGCATGTCCTTGTTGGCGATGGCGAAGTTGAACAGGCCGACCGTCTTCTGGTCTGCTGTCTGCTGCTTGTATGTCCCCTTGGGAACCGTCGATTCGGTGAACTCCATCATCGCCTTGCGGATCTTGCCGATCTCTTCCGGAGTCCAGGTGTAGAAGGCGACCTGCTGCTCGGCGTCGAGTTCGGTGAAGGCGGGGATCGGCGCACCGGCGCCGAAGCAGAAGGCGTCGATCAGGCCGTCCTTCAACTGGTTGCCCATGTCGGCGCTCTGGCCGTTGCGCACGGAGACCTTCATCCCCAGCGTATCGAAGATCATCGGAAAGTAGGTGCCGGCGGTGCCCGCCTTCGGTCCGGTGCCGACGGTCTTGCCCGCGAGCTGGTCGAAGCGGCTGATGCCGGTTTTGGCGAGCGACACGCATTGCATGGGCGTGTCGTACATCGGGAAGAGGGCGCGGAGGGATTCGTACTTCTTTCCCTTGGTCCAGGGCGCCGAGCCCTGCAATGCCTGCAGCGCGACCCCCATGGTCGTCATGCCAAGGCCGATCTTGCCGTCATCGATCAGGATGACGTTCTGGTTCGGGCCCTGGGTCTGCTGCGGGACGATCTGCAGCCGGGCCTTGTCGGTCAGGATCCGGGCCACGACGTCGCCGTAGATATTGTAGGTGCCGCCGACCGACGCGGTGCCGAGAACCAGGGGTGACTGCGCTTCGCTTGTCCTGGGCGCGCTGCTGGCCGCTACTGCGACGAGGGCCAGCGCAGCAGCGAACAGGCTGCGGCGGACTGCGGTCATTCTGGCCCTCCCTCCTTCAGTGGCTCGGAAACTTGTCAGCGAGCCGGCCCGCCTGTCATAGGTTCGCGGCCGGCGCCCGGCAAGCCTGTCGAAGGGTGGAGCTGAATGCACATCCGAGTATCAAGTCGCGACGCTGCGGGTATCGGCGCCGATGGCTTCGAGGTTGAAGGCGGCAGCGATCAGGGCCTGCGTATAGGGCGTCTGCGGCGACTGGAAAACCTGGGCAGCTGAGCCGTGCTCGACGACCTTGCCGTGGCGCAGGACCACCACCTCGTCGGCCAGGGCGCGCACCACCTTGAGGTCGTGGCTGATGAAGAGATAGGCGAGCTTGTAGCGGGTCTGCAGGTCGCGCAGCAGGTCGACGATCTGGGCCTGCACGCTCATGTCGAGCGCCGAGGTCGGCTCGTCGAGCACGATCAGGCGCGGCTTCAGCACCAGGGCGCGGGCGATCGAGATGCGCTGGCGCTGGCCGCCGGAGAATTCGTGCGGGTAGCGGTCGCGCGCGGCGGCATCGAGGCCGACCTCGGTGAGCGCCTGCACGATCATCTGCTGGCGTTCCTCGCGTGTGCCGATGCGATGGACCTCGAGCCCTTCGCCGACGATCTCGCCGACCGACATGCGCGGCGACAGCGAACTGAACGGATCCTGGAACACGATCTGCATCTGCCGGCGCAGCGGCCGGAGATTGCGCTGGCTGAGTGTCTGCAGGTCCTGACCGTCGAAGCGGATGCCGCCGGCACTGCGTTCGAGCCGCAGCAGGGCGAGGCCGAGCGTGGTCTTGCCCGAGCCCGATTCGCCGACCAGGCCGATCGTATGGCCCTCGCGCAGGGCGATGCTGACGCCGTCGACGGCCTTCACATAGCCGACCGTGCGGCGCAGCACGCCGCGCTTGATCGGGAAATGCACCTTGAGGTCGTCGAGGCGCAGGATCTCCGGCGCCGTCGGATCGGCCGCGGCCGGCCGGCCTTTGGGCTCGGCCGACAGCAGGTGCTGCGTGTAGCTGTGCTGCGGATGGTCGAAGACCTGGGCGACCGGACCGTGCTCGACGATGCGGCCCTTGGTCATGACGCAGACCCGGTCGGCCATTTTGCGCACGATGCCGAGATCGTGGGTGATGAAAAGCAACGCCATGCCGTAGCGCGCCTGCAGGTTCTTCAGCAGCTTCAGGATCTGTGCCTGGATGGTGACGTCGAGCGCCGTCGTCGGTTCGTCGGCGATCAGCAGGTCGGGCTCGTTGGCGAGCGCCATGGCGATCATGACGCGCTGGCGCTGGCCGCCCGAGAGCTGGTGCGGATAGGCGTCGAGCCGCTTGGCGGCCTCGGGGATGCCGACCTGCTCCAGCAGCTCCAGGGTGCGCTGGCGCGCCGCGTCGCGTGACAGGCCCTTGTGCAGGATCAGCACCTCGTTCACCTGCCGCTCGATCGTGTGCAGCGGGTTGAGCGAGGTCATCGGCTCCTGGAAAATCATCGAGATGCGGTTGCCGCGCACCTGCAGGAGATCGCGCGTCGAGGCGCCGACCAGCTCGCGATCCTGGAACCGGATGCTGCCGGTGGGATGGCTGGCGGAAGGATAGGGCAGGAGCTGCAGCACCGACAGTGCCGTCACCGACTTGCCCGATCCCGATTCGCCGACCAGTGCCACGGTCTCGCCGCGGGCGATGTCGAAGCTGACGCCGCGCACCGCCTGGACGGCCTTGTCGCCGATGCCGAACGTCACGGCGAGGTCGCGGACGGTCAGCAGGGGCGTCGCGCTCATGCCAGCACCTTGCGCGGATTGAAGGCGTCGCGCACCGCTTCGCCGACGAAGACCAGCAGCGACAGCATCAGGGCGATGATGAAGAAGCCCGTGAAGGCGAGCCACGGTGCATTGAGGTTGTTCTTGCCCTGCAGCAGCAGTTCGCCCAGCGAGGGCGAGCCGACGGGCAGGCCGAAGCCCAGGAAGTCGAGCGAGGTGAGGGTCGTGACCGAGCCGGCCAGGATAAAGGGCAGGAAGGTGAGGCTCGCGGTCATGGCGTTGGGCAGAATATGCCGGAACATGATGCGGGCATCCATCATGCCCAGCGCCCGGGCGGCCCGCACATAGTCGAAGTTGCGGCCGCGCAGGAACTCGGCGCGCACTAGCCCGACCAGCGCCATCCAGCTGAACAGCAGCATGATGCCCAGCAGCACCCAGAAGCCGGGCTGGATGAAGCTCGCCAGGATGATCAGCAGGTAAAGGGTGGGCAGGCTCGACCAGATCTCGAGGAAGCGCTGCATCAGGAGATCGACCATGCCGCCGAAATAGCCCTGCACCGCGCCGGCGGCGATGCCGATCGCTGTGCTGGCGATGGTGAGGACGAGGCCGAACAGGACCGAGATCCTGAAGCCGTAGATCAGGCGGGCCAGCACGTCGCGTGCCTGGTCGTCGGTGCCCAGCAGATGCGCCCAGGAGGGCGGTTGCAGCGCCATGCGGTTCTCGCCCTTCAGCACCGTGTCGTAGCTGTAGGGAATGGGCGGCCACACGATCCAGCCCTTTTCCTCGATCGACTTCTGCAGCTCGTGGTCGGTGTAGACGGCGTTGGTCGGGAACTCGCCGCCGAAGGTCGTCTCGGGATAGTTCTTGAGCAGCGGCGAATAGAAGGCGCCGTCGTAGCGGATCAGGATCGGCTTGTCGTTGGCGAGCAGCTCGGCGAACAGCGACAGGAAGAACAGCAGGCCGAACACGGCGAGCGAGATCATGCCGCGCCGGCTCGACTTGAAGGCGGCGAGCCGCCGCTGATTGAGCGGGTTCATCAGGCCCGAGCCTCGAAATCGATCCGGGGGTCGACCAGCGTGTACATGAGGTCGCCCAGGATGCCCATGACCAGGCCGATCAGGCCGAAGAAATAGAGCGTGCCGAACATGATCGGATAGTCGCGGTTGAGGGCGGCCTCGAAGCCCAGCAGCCCGATGCCGTCGAGCGAGAAGATCACCTCGATCAAGAGCGACCCGGTGAACAGTACGCCGATGAAGGCTGCCGGAAAGCCCGCAATCACGATCAGCATGGCGTTGCGGAACACGTGACCGTAGAGCACGCGGCGCTCGACCAGACCCTTGGCGCGCGCGGTCAGCACATACTGCTTGTGGATCTCCTCGAGGAAGGAGTTCTTGGTCAGGAAGGTGAGCGTGGCGAACCCGCCGATCACCATGGCGCCGATCGGCAGCGCCATGTGCCAGAAATAGTCGAGCACCTTGTCGATCAGGCCGAGCGAGGCCCAGTCGTCGGACACCAGGCCGCGCAGCGGGAACCACTTGAAGTAGCTGCCGCCGGCGAACAGCAGGACCAGCAGCAGCGCAAACAGGAAGCCCGGGATGGCGTTCAGCACGATCAGCGCGGTCGAGGTCGAGACGTCGAAGCGCGAGCCGTCACGCACCGCCTTGGCGATGCCGAGCGGGATCGACACCAGATAGATCAGAAGCGTGGTCCACAGGCCGAGCGAAATCGAGACCGGCATCTTCTCGAGAACGAGATCGACCACGCGCTTGTTGCGGAAGAAGCTCTCGCCGAAATCGAAGACGAGGTAGTTCTTCATCATCAGGAAGAAGCGCTCGTGGAGCGGCTTGTCGAAGCCGTACATCTTCTCGATGCGCTCGACCAGCTCGCGCGGCAGGCCGCGGGCGCCGCGATAGGCGCCGGCCTGGTCGCCGCCCGAGCCGCGCTGCACCGTCTCGCCGCCGCTCGAGCTGCCGGAGAAGCGCTCCGTCGCGTTCACGGCGGTGCCCTGGATCTGGGCGAGCATCTGCTCGACCGGCCCACCGGGTGCCGCCTGGATGATGAAGAAATTGACGACCATGATGCCGAACAGGGTCGGCACCACCAGCATCAGACGGCGCAGGATATAGGCGAGCATTCAGCGCGGGTTCCGGCAGGGCATCGTCGGATCGGGCGCGTTCGTCACTTCTTCTCGCCCCGTTGCAGGGCGCGATCCTTGGCTTCGTCGATCCACCAGGTATCGAAGGCCACCGGCGCGTACTTGGCGCTCTTGGCGGGGCGGCCGAAGCGGTTCCAGTAGGCGACGTAGGCGGTGTTGCTGTGCCAGTTGGGCACCACGAAGTGGCTCCACAGCAGCACACGGTCGAGTGCGCGCGTGACGGCGATCAGGCTTTCGCGGTCCGGAGCGGCGATCAGCGTCTCGATCAGCTGGTCGATCGCGGCGTCGCGGACGCCGATCGTGTTGCGGCCCCCCTTATTGTCGGCGGCCTTCGAGCCCCAGAAGTCGCGCTGTTCGTTGCCTGGCGACAGCGACTGGCCGAAGCTCTCGACGATCATGTCGAAGTCGTACTCGTCCTCGCGCCGCTTGGCCTGGGCGGTGTCGACGGTGCGCACGCTCATGTCGATGCCGATGCGCTCCAGGTTCTGCTTGTAGGGCAGCACGACGCGCTCGAAGCTGGCGTCGGCCAGCATCATCTCGAAGGCGAGCTTCCGGCCCGTCTTCGTCTCGGTCATCTTGCCGTCCTTGACCTCCCAGCCGGCCTCCTTCAAGAGCGCCAGCGCCCGGCGCGCGAGGTCGCGGACATTGCCGGTGCCGTCGGACTCCGGCAGCTTGAACTCCTTGGTGAAGATCTCTTCGGGGATCTTGCCACGCAGCGGCTCGAGGTACTTAAGCTCGGCCGGCGTGGGCAGGCCCGACGAGGCGAGCTCGGAATTGCCGAAGAACGAGATGTTGCGCTTGTACATCCCGTAGAACAGGTTCTTGTTCGACCAGGCGAAGTCGAACATGGTCGAGATCGCCTCGCGCACCCGCCGATCCTTGAAGAAGTCGCGTCTTGTATTGAAGGCGAAGCACTGCATGCCGGTCGGCAGTTCGTGCGGGATCTCGGCGCGCTGGATGCGGCCGTCGCGCACCGCGGGAATGTCATAGGCCGTCGCCCAGTTGCGCGCGATGTTCTCCTGGCGAAGATCGATGTCGCCGGCCTTGAAGGCCTCGAACTGCACCGTGACGTCGCGATAGTACTCGTAGCGGATGACCTCGAAATTGTTGCGACCCCTGTTCATCCAGAGGTCCTTGGCCCACCAGTCGTCGACCCGGCGATAGGCGATCGAACGGCCGACATCGAAGGAATCGACCTTGTAGGGGCCGCTGCCCAGCGGCACTTCGAGCGTCACCTTCTCGAAGTCGCGGCTGGCCCACCACTTCGAGGGCAGCACCGGCAACTGGCCGAGGATCAGCGGCAGTTCCTTGTTGGTGTTGTCGCGAAAGCTGAACAGCACCTTGCGGTCGCCGACTTTCTCGGCCTTGACCACGTCATGGTAGTAGAGGCCGTAGATCGGCGTGCCCTTGGTCTTCAGGATGTCGAGGGAAAAGATCACGTCCTCGACGGTGATCGGGCTGCCGTCGTGGAAGCGCGCCTGCGGCCTCAAGGTGAAGGCCACCCAGGCGCGATCCTCCGGCCATTCGATGGTCTCGGCGATCAGGCCGTATTCGGTCGAGGCCTCGTCGCGGGAGTTCCAGCACAGCGTGTCCCAGATCGAGGTGATGCCGGCGGCCGGCACGCTCTTCACGATGAAGGGATGGAGCGAATCGAAGGTACCACGGGCCCCCAGCCGTACGGTGCCGCCGGCAGGCGCTTTGGGGTTGAGGTAGTCGGGTGGCCCGGCATCGGCCTTGTACTTGGGCTCGCCATGCATGGCGAAGCCGTGATCGACATGGATCTTGCGTTGTCCCTGAGCAGAGGGGGCCTGCGCTGAGGGTTGCGCCCGCAGAATGGCCGGCGCCGCGACCCAAAGAGCCGCGCTGCCCATCAATACGCTGCGCCGTTTGATCGCCATGCGATGCGCTCCCCTGTGACCGACCCTGTTGCGCTTATATATAACGTGGCGGACTGGGGCGGCACTATGGCCGGCGGGTTACATCCCTGTCAGCTGTCGCCCTTGATGCCGGCTTCCTTGATCAGCTTGCCGTAGCGCTGATAGTCGGCCTTCCACATCGCCAGAATGTCCGCCGGCGAACGCGGCGCTGGTACTTCGCAGCCGGCTTTGGCCAGGCGATCGCGGGTCTCGGCGCTTTGCAGTGCCTTCAGGGCCGAGCCATGCATGCGCTCGACGATGGCGGCCGGCGTGCCGGCGCGTACCGAGATCACATACCAGCTCATGACCTGGGCATCGCCGAAGCCCGCCTCGGCGAAGGTCGGCACATCGGGCAAGGTCGGCAGCCGTTTGTCGGCCAGCACGGCCAGGGCGCGCAGCTTGCCTGACTGCACATGCTGCAGGGCGAGCGGGCCGGGCAGCAGGCCGACCTGCAGGCGGCCTTCGAGAAGGTCGGTCATTCCCGGCGGGATGCCGCGATAGGGCACCGGGGTCATGTCGAACTTGTACTGGTTCTTCAGCAGCTCGGCCGAGAGATGGATCGACGAGCCGTTGCCGGGGTTGAGGTAGTTCAGCTTGCCGGGGTTGGCCTTGCCGTAGGCGACCAGCTCCTGGAGCGTCTTGACCGGCAGCGATGGATTGACGACCGCCACGGAGGTAGCGACGGCGACCAAGGCAACCGGCTGGAAGTCGGTGAGCGGATCGTAGGGGACCGGCTGCAGGTGCGGCACGACGACGTGGCTGATCGTCGCCATGAGCCAGGAATAGCCGTCGGCTGGGGCCTGCGGGATCATCGCGGTAGCGAGGGTCGAATTGCCGCCGGGCTTGGGCTCGACGACGACGGGCTGCCCGAGGTCGGCCTGCATCGGCTCGGCCAGCGAGCGGGTCACGATGTCGACGATGCCGCCGACCGGGTAGGGCACCAGGAAGCGGCTGGGCTTGGTGGGCCAAGCCTGCGCTGAGGCCTGCGAAGTGGCGGCAAGCGCCAGGCCGGCAGCCAGCGTCGTGCGCCGTGTCAGTTCTCTCAATTTCGCCTCCCAGATTTCTTCCTTGATTGGGGCCGAGGCTACGGCGCGCCTGCGGACTTGTCATCCGCACCGCGAATTTGACTTCGCGCCGTGTCAGCGCCAGTTTCCTGTCATGTCCGATACGATCGATTTCGCGCCGATGTACGATGTGCCGCTTGAGTACATGAGGCGCACGCGCGAGTACTATATCGCGCTGGGCTACGACAATCCCTATCGCTGGGCGCACTATCTCGATGTGCCCTTCCAGCCGCTGCAGAAGCCGCTGAAGGACAGCACGCTCGCACTGATCACCACGGCGGCGCCCTATCAGCCGGACAAGGGCGACCAGGGACCCGGCGCGCTCTACAACGCGGGCGCCAAGTTCTACACCGTCTATTCCGGCGACACGTCGGCCGATCACGACACGCGCATCAGCCACATCGGCTACGATCGCAAGCACACGACGGCTGCCGACAGCAACACCTGGTTCCCGCTACCTGCGATGCGCGAGTTCGCCGACCAGGGCCGCTTCAAGCTGGCGGCACGCTTCCACGGCGCACCCACCAACCGCAGCCAGCGCGTCACCATCGAGACGGACGCGCCGGAGATCCTGGCACGCTGCCGGCAGGACGCGGTCGATGCCGCGCTGCTTGTCCCGACTTGACCCGTCTGTCACCAGACCGTGAGTCTGGTCGCCCGATATCTGGAGAGGAACGGCATCCCCACGATCGTGATGGGGGCGGCGAAGGACATCGTCGAATATGCCGGCGTGCCGCGTTTCCTGTTCAGCGACTTCCCGCTCGGCAATTCCTGCGGCAAGCCGCACGAGCCCGATACGCAGCGCTTCACGCTCGACCTCGCCCTGAAGGTGCTGGAGAGTGCCATCGGTCCACGTACGACGGTGCAATCGCCATTGCGCTGGAACGACGACGGCGACTGGAAGAACGACTACAACAACATCGAGCGCATGAGCCCCGAAGAGGTCGCCAAGCGTCGCGCCGAGTTCGACAAGGTGAAGCAGGTCGCGCTCAACCAGCGGCAGAAGGCCGGCGTCGCCTGAGGATCCTGCGTGGTGAGTAGGAGGATCCTTCGTCATGAGTAAGCCGTTCACGGGCATCAAGGTTCTCGATTTCACGCGCGTGCTGGCGGGGCCCTACAGCTCCTACCAGCTCGCCCTGCTCGGCGCCGACGTCATCAAGGTCGAATCGCTGGAAGGCGACGACATGCGCTTCGGCAGCCGCGCCAACGACTGGGAGAAGCGCGGCCTGGCGGCGCCCTGGGTGGCGGTGAACGCCGGCAAGCGGTCGATTACGCTCGACCTCAAGAAGCCCAAGGCGATCGAGATCGTGAAGCGGCTCGCCGCGACCAGCGACGTGGTGGTCGAGAATTTCCGTCCCGGCGTGATGGACAAGCTCGGCATCGGCTACGAGACCTTGAAGGCCATCAATCCCAAGCTGATCT
>MKRV01000277.1 GCA_001897995.1 Alphaproteobacteria bacterium 65-37
CCCGACGGCGAGACCGGCGAGCGCTCGCGCTGGGTCTATTTCCAGCGCCAGATGCTGCTCGATCATCCCGCCATGGAGCTCGATCCGACAGTACCGCCCTACCGCTTCGTCCAGTGGGACGGCAAGCTGGTGCGCGAGATGGAGCAGGTGCGCTTCAAGCCGGGCGTCGATCCCACGACCGTTGTTTTCGAGACCGGCTACGACAAGGCGGCGCTGGCCTCCTGGGCGGTCTTCAAGCGCTTGCGCGATGCCGGCGCCATCCCGGCCGGAACGCGCTTCCAGGTCAGCCTCCCAACGCCGCAGGCCAGCGGCTATCTCTATGTCAGCACGCCCGCGCGCGAGACCTACTTCGGCGTCTATGAGCGCGCGCTCGAGACGGCGCTGGCCGCTATCGTGAAGGCGATCCCGGCCCGCGACCTTTCGATCCAATGGGATGTCTGCCAGGAGGTGCTGGCCTTCGAGGGTTATTTCAAGGACCGGCCGGCGCACTACAAGACGCAGATCTTCGAGATGCTGGGCCGTCTCGGTGACGCCGTGCCGGCAGATGCCGAGCTCGGCTACCACCTCTGCTACGGCTCCCCCAAGGACGAGCATCTGGTGCAGCCCAAGGACGCCGGCATCCTGGTCGAGATGATGGAAGGCATTGCCGCCGCAACCCGGCGGCGCGTCGATTATCTGCACATTCCCGTGCCGAAGGGCCGCACGGACTCGGCCTACTATGCGCCGCTCGAGACTTGGAAGCGGCCGGCGGGAACAGCACTCTATCTCGGGCTGCTGCATCACAACGATGAGGCGGGCGATCGTGCCCGCGTCGCCGTGGCGCGGCGGTTCGTCGACGATTTCGGCCTGTCGGCCGAATGCGGCTGGGGCCGCACGGAGCCCGGGCGGCTGCCTGGGCTCCTCGAGGGACATAGGATTGCCGCGGAGGCTTGGTAGAAAATGGTTGAGCGTATTCTGGTCGTTGGCCCGAAGGACTGCCTGGCGATGGTCGACGACCTCGTCCCCAAGGGCTTCGAGATCGTCAAGGCATTGCACAATTCGCCGGAGCAGAAGGCGGCGCTGCCCGGCACGCACTACTTCGTGGGGTTCATCCAGCAGTACGTGACGCCGCAGCTCTACAAGGACGCGCCGCACCTCAAGCTGGTGCAGATGCTGAGTGCCGGCTACGACCGTGCCGACCTCGACGCCGCGGGCAAGAGCGGTGTGCCGCTCTGCGCCAACGGCGGCGCCAACTCGGTCGCCGTCTCCGAGCATGCGCTGCTGCTGATGCTGTCGGTGTCGCGCCGGCTGATCACCCAGCACGACAACGTGAAGGCCGGACGCTGGCACGGCAACGCCCCGCCCACCGTCCACGAGGTGCGCGGCAAGGTGCTGGGCATCGTCGGGCTCGGCACGATCGGCAAGAAGGTCGCCCGCCTCGCCCAGGCCTTCGGCATGATCGTCCATTACTACGACATCAAGCGCCTGAAGGAGGAGGAAGAGGATGCGCTGGGCGTCCGCTTCCGCCTGCTGCCCGAGATCCTGCGCCATGCCGACGTCCTGTCGCTGCACGTGCCGCTGAACGACTCGACGCGCCACATGATCGGCAAGGCCGAGCTGGCCGTGATGAAGAAATCGGCGATCATCGTGAACACGTCGCGCGGCCCGGTGATCGACGAGAAGGCCATGACCGAGGCCCTCTCCTCGGGCCGCCTGTTCGGCGCCGGCCTCGACGTCTTCGACGAGGAGCCGACGCCGGCCGACAACCCGCTGCTGAAGCTCGACAATGTCGTGCTGACCGCCCACCTCGCCGGCCCGACCTTCGAGAGCAACATCTCCCGCCTGCGCAACGGCTTCGACAACGTGCAGCGCGTAGCCCGCGGCGAGCCCGCTCTCTGGGTCGTTCCCGAACTGGCGGATTGAGGAGAGACGACATGACGACCGGGCGCCGCCCCTTCCTGCTCGCCGGCCTTGCGGCGCCCTTCATCGCCCGCGAGGGCTTCGCCCAGAGTGATTGGCCGAAGGGGCCGATCCGCTGGGTCGTGGCCTTTGCCGCCGGCGGGGCGGCCGACACGGTGGCCCGCAACATCGCCTTGCGGGTCAGCGAGATCGTCGGCCAGCAGGTGATCATCGACAACCGCACCGGCGGCAATGCCGTCGTCGCCGCCAACGCCGTCCTGCAGGCCCCCCGCGACGGCCAGACCTTCCTGGTCGATGCCGCCAACCAGATCACCAACCCGCTGCTGATCAAGGACCTGCCGTTCGACTACCAGCAGACCTGGATCCCGGTGACGCAACTTTCGAGCTTCCCGCAGGTCGTGGCCGTGAAGCACGACTTCGCGGCCAAGACGATCCAGGAGTACATCGCCGACGCCAAGGCCAAGCCCGGCACGATCAGCTATGGCACACCGCCTGCGGCCGGGATGGGCCAGATGGCCGGGGAAGAACTGCAGCGGCGCGCCGGGATCAAGCTGATCCACGCGCCCTACCGCGGCGGCGCCGATGCTGCGCGCGACATCGGTGCCGGCGCGATCGACTCGGTGATCATCACCACGAGTTCGATCCGACCGCCACTGGCCGCCGGCCGGGTGCGGATCCTCGCCGTCACCAGCCTGAAGCGCACCGCCGCCTTCCCGGATGTGCCGACCTTGGCGGAAAGCGGCTATCCCGGCTTCGACCTCAACGATTGGAACGGCTTGTTCGCCGTCACCGGCACCCCCTCCGCCCTGATCGACCGCATGCAGGCGGTGGTGGCAGAGGCGATCAAGGATCCCAAGGTCCGTGAGCGCCTCGATCCCAGCGGGGCCGAATTGGTCGCCAGCACGCCGGCCGGCTTCAAGACATGGCTCGACGGCCAACGCACCTTGCTCACGGGCCTGATCAAGGACGCCGGCATCAAGCTCCAGTAAAGGGACCGGTCAGGCGGCCACTCATCGGACCGCGGGTCTCCAGACCCGCTCATACTTTTCGCCACCGTACATAAGCATGAAGCGGGCCTGGAGGCCCGCGATCCGGTCGATCTCGGACCGGTCAGGCGGCCGCGAGCTTCGCCCGATAGGTCTCCTCGAACCTGAGGATCGCCGCGAACGAAACGGCCGCCGCGATCATGATCATGAATGCCGGGCTGTAGTTGTTTTCGGTCCGGTGCACCAGCCAGGTTGCTGCAAGCGGGCTGAGCCCGCCGACCAGGCCCAGGGTCACGTTGTAGCCGAGTGCGATCGCCGTGCAGCGGATCTCGCTCGGCACCGCCTCGACCATCAGCGCCGGCTGCACACCGATGAAGGTTCCCACCGACAGCACGAAGCCCAATTGTCCCAACAGGACGATGCCGGTCTGCGGCTGATGCATCAGCCAGAAGAACGGCAACGCACCCGCGACAGCAAGCGCCACGGCCGCCAGCATGACGGGCCGCCTGCCATAGCGATCGGACAGCCAGGCCATGGCCACCATGACCGGCATCAGCAGGGCCATGCTCAGTGAATTGATCTCCAGGGCCCGCGCCGGTGCGATGCCGTCGGCGAACTGCAGCCAGCCCACGATGTAGACGAACATCAGGTAGAAGCCGACCGAATTGAACACCGAAAGGCCTGCCAGCCTGGCAAGCAGCGGACCGTGGTTGCGAACCGTGTCGAGCAGCGGCGAGCCCCGTCGCTGCAGAAGCCGCGGCGTCTCCTCAACGTGGCGGCGCAGCACCACGCCCGCGAGACCGACGGCCAGTCCCGCCAGGAAAGGGATGCGCCAACCCCACTCCTCCAGGGCAGCTTCCGACATGAGGGAGGCCAGCAGCGCGCCGGTCGCCGAGCCCAACAGGATGCCGCCGACGGCGCCGCAGGACCCCAGCGCGCCGATCAGCGCACGGCGGTCGGGCGGCGCGCGCTCGATGATGAAGATGATCGAGGTCGTGTACTCGCCGCCGACCGACAGGCCCTGCACCATGCGCAACAGAGTGAGGATGATCGGCGCAGCAACACCCAGCACCCGGTAGTCCGGCAGGATACCGACCAGGAAGGTCGGGATCGCCATGGCGGCGACCGATACGGTGAGAGCGGCTCTCCGCCCGAACTTGTCGCCCAGCGAGCCGATCACCGCGCCGCCCACGGGACGCATCAGAAAACCGACCGCGAAGATGCCGAAGGCCGCCAGCACCTGGGCGACGGGATCCTCCTGCGGAAAGAAGGCGCGGCCGATCGCGGCGGCGAAGTAGCCGTAGACTGCGAAATCGTACCATTCGAGCACATTGCCGATGGCGCCGGCTGCGATTGTCCGGCGCGTGTTGCCTGCCGCCATCGTCTCTCCCCCGCCCGTCGACCATAGGCCGAGGCGCCCCGACTTTATCTGGGTGCATCGCCAAATTGCCGCGATTCACAGGGCGCAACTATGGCCGGATGATTCGCCCTCGACTAGGGTCCCGCCCTCGAAGCGGGGAGAGTTTCATGCATCGTCTATCAGCCTGCCTGGTGGCGGCGAGCCTTGCGCTCGCGCCGGCCCTTCCGAGCCATGCCCAGACCGTGGAAGAGGCCAAGGAGATGGTGATCGGCCTTTACGTCGTTTCGATCGCCATCGACGCCTGCAATCTCGATCTCTCCAAGGACCAGGAGACGCGCCTCGACCACTGGATCGGTTGGGCCGAGAAGAAGCTCGATATCGCCGACCGAAAGCTCGACAAGGCCTATTCCTCCATGGAAGAGGCCGTCGAGAAGGACAAGTCCGCCTTCTGCAAGGAGATGTCGCCGGTCGCCAAGCAGGTCCTGAAAGACCTGCCGGCGCCGAACTGAGCTCACTCGATCTGAACTGGCGAGACTTCAGCCGTAGACGAAAGCCCGGTCATCGAGGTCGATGGCCGGAAAGACGTTCTTCTCGTTCCAGTAATCCTGGGTGTGCTGCCATTCCGGCTTGTCGCCGCGCTTGGGCAGCAGATGCATGCCGCGCATCAGGTAGCCGGGATTGAAGTTCTCCGGATCGATCCAGGGCAGGATCTCCATGCCCTTGTCCTCCGGCCGGAGCGCCACGCCGACCTTGCGCACGCCCTTCTCCTGCATATGCGCCAGCAGGCGGCAGACGAAGTCGCCCACCAGGTCGGCGCGCAGAGTCCAGCTTGCACGGAAGTAGCCGAACACCCAGACCATGTTGGGCACGCCGGTGAACATCATGCCGCGATAGGTGACGGTGTCGGCGAAGTCGAGCGGCTTGCCGTCGACGGCGAAGGCGATGTCGCCCATGACACTGAGGTGGAAGCCGGTCGCCGTCACGATGATGTCGGCCTCCAGCACCTCGCCCGACTTCAGGCGGATGCCATTCGCGACGAAGGTGTCGATCTCGTCGGTCACCACCGAGGCCTTGCCGGCGCGCACGGCGCGGAAGAGATCGCCGTCGGGCACGAAAGCGATGCGCTGCCGCCACGGCCGGTAGCTCGGCTGGAAGTGTGGATCGACATTGTGCTCGTGATCGGGGCCGAGATAGGCGCGCACGCCCGCCAGCAGGTCCTTCTTCACCTGCTCCGGCTCCTCGAAGGAGCGCTTCGTGAACACGGCCTGGTCATGCAGGATCTTGCGGCGCACGATCTCGTGGATCCAGGTCTCGTCGACCTCGAGCTGACGCAGCGTGTCGGCGAGGTCGTTGGCGTTGCGCGCTGGAATGAAATAGGTCGGCGAGCGCTGCAGCATGGTGACATGGCCGGCCTTCTCGGCCATCGCCGGGATCACGGTGGCCGCCGTCGCGCCCGAGCCGATGACCACGATCTTCTTGCCGCTGTAGTCGAGATCCTCGGGCCAGGACTGCGGATGGATGATCCGGCCCTTGAAGCTCGCCATGCCCGGCCATTCGGGCATGTAGCCCTCGTCGTGCCGGTAGTAGCCCTGGCACATCCACAGGAAGTTGGCGGTGAAGCGCACGGCTTCACCGGTATCTGTGCGCACGCCCTCGAGCGTCCAGAGATTGTCGCGGCTCGACCAGGCGGCCGAGGTCACCTTATGGCTGTAGCGGATGTGGCGGCCGAGGTCGTTCTCCTCGATCACCTCGTTCATGTAGGTACGGATCTCTTGCGCCGTGGCGATCGGCTTGCCCGTCCAGGGCTTGAAGCGATAGCCGAAGGTGTAGAGGTCGCTGTCGGAGCGGATGCCGGGATATTTATGGGTGAGCCAGGTACCGCCGAAGCTCTCCTGCGTCTCCAGCACGACGAAGCTGCGGCCCGGGCTCTGGGACGTGAGATGGTATGCGCCGCCGATGCCGGAGATGCCGGCGCCGACGATGATGACGTCGAAATGTTCGGTCTTGGCGGCCGTGGCCGTCTGCGGCCGGCCGGCGGACAAAGCGGCGGTATTGGGGGTCGTGGTGTCGGGCATCCCTACGCTCTTTCTTCCTTCCTGACGTGACCGTCACTTTATCGGGAGCAGGTCTTCCTTGTCTCCGGCCCTGCCCCGCCTGTCGAGTGTCTGGACCGACCTGCAGAACTCGCAATCAAAGTGCATACACAATGTGACAAAGCTGTGCGCGCGACGAATCAGTCCTTGGACGCCCCGCTCATTCTTCCCACGTTAGGAAAAGCACAGCCCGCTCAATGGAGGAAACCGGTGCAAGCCATCTTCGACATGTTCGCCTTCCTGAACTCTGCCATCGACGGTGGCGCCATGACGCAGAAGGCTTTCTCGATCGCCGTCCTCGGCCTCAGCTGCCGCATCTATACGGGCTGGCGTGAAGGCGCGATCCCCTCCGAACGCTTGCCGCAATTCTCGCGAGAACTGGAGCAGCTCGACGGCCATTGGCGGGCCTATCGGGAAGCGGCAAACCGCCCGCACCCGACCAAGGCCGTGACACCGACGGCGCAGCCTCTGCAGATCCAGATCGTATCCGGCGGCCCTGTTGTCGTGACCATGGCGATGAAGCGTGCCGGCATCGCCGCGATCGAAGGCAGTGACGGCCTTGCCACCGAGGAACTGGTGACGCGGGTCTATCGCGCCATGGCCGAAGCGGCGTGAAGGCCGCTTCCCAGGCCGAGCCCAACGCACCGCGCCCCAGCGGGTCGATCATCCCATAGGCAAACTTACAAAGATTCCTCACCCTGAGGAGCGGCCCGTACGGCCGCGTCTCGAAGGGTCTGGTCCAGACTCGGTGCTCGTGCCCACCCTTCGAGACGCTCGCTGCGCTCGCTCCTCAGGGTGAGGTCACCGTTGGTTCGCCCAAATTCCGCACCTATGATCGATCACCCCCAGCTCAGGATGACGCCGACATCGCCCGGCATGCCACCGGGATAGTCGATGATCTCATAGCGGATGTGATAGCCGCGCGGCTGGAGCTGGCGCCTCCAGAATTCGAAGATCTCCTTCGGGATGCCGGTGAGAGTCGTTTCCCACCCGGTTTCCCCCTGGTTGATGGCTCTGCCGTTGTCGCTGCAGAGCGTATGGGGAAAGCGAAAGACCTGTACGGACATCAGACCGTTCTCGACCGCCCGCTCGATGATGATCGAAGCCTTCTCCATGACCTCGTCGTCGCTGAGGCCCGACGGCTTGGTGAGCCGATCCAGCAGCTCGGCCTTCTCGTGCTCCTCGGCTTGATGTCGCTTCAGCGCGGCCGATGCCTTGGCGCCCTCGGCTTCGGCGATCTTCGCCTGCAGTTCCTTCACAGTCAGGAGTTTGACCATGTCGATTCTCCTCGGCTCTCAGAAAAGTTCCTCGACGAAATGCCGGCCCTGCAACGCCGCCTGATCGTCGTACCGCTTCTTGTCGGAGCGGGCGGGCAGCTTCACCTTGGCCTTGTCGATGCGCTTGTAGGGAATTTGCGACAGGATATGCGAAATGGCATTCAGACGGCCACGACGCTTGTCGTCGGTACGCACGATGTACCAGGGCGCATCCTTCGTGTCGGTATGCTTCAGCATCAGGTCGCGGGCTCGCGAGTAATCGTACCAGCGCTTGAAGGATTCGAGATCCATCGGGCTCAGCTTCCACTGGCGGATCGGATCGTCGATTCGTGCATGAAAGCGCCTCTCCTGCTCCTCCTGCCCGACTTCCAGCCATAGTTTCAGCAATCGCGTCCCGCCCTCGAGGAAGAAACGCTCGACATTCGGGCAGTACTCGAGGAAGAGCTCGTGCTGCTCCTCCGTGCAGAACCCCATCACCGGTTCGACGCCTGCGCGATTGTACCAACTGCGGTCGAAGATCACGATCTCGCCGCCGGCCGGAAAGTGCTCCAGATAGCGCTGGATGTACATCTTCGACTTGTCGCGATCCGAAGGTGCCGGCAGGGCGACGACGCGGAACACCCGTGGGCTCACGCGCGCCGTCATCGCCTTGATGAGCCCGCCCTTGCCGGCGGCGTCGCGGCCCTCCAACACGATGACGACCCGCTCGCCTTTGGTCTTGATCCAGTCCTGGAGGTGGCAAAGCTCGACCTGCAGCTTGGCGAGCTGCTTCTCGTAGACCTTGCGCTTCAGTTTCTCCCTGTCGTCCTTGGCCATGGCGCCCTCCTGCCGCCAGCCTAGGACTCTCGGGCCATCCTGCCTTTGACATTCGTCAACCGGCCAGCGTCTCGCTGGTGTAACGGGCGATCATGCGTTCCTCGTCGGTCGGGACGATCCAGGCCGAGACCTTCGCACCGGTGACGCTGATGCAGCGATCGCCTCGCTGGTTACGCACCTCGTCGAGCTCCAGGCCCAGCCATCGGCAGCCTTCGGCGACCTCTGCTCGGGTCGCCGCATCGTTCTCGCCGATCCCGGCCGTGAACACGATCGCATCGAGGCCTCCCATCGCCGCCGCCAGCGAGCCGATCTCGCGGACGATACGGTAGACGAACAGGGCAATCGCCTCGCCCGCCTCCGGCGCCCGGGACTGACGCAGCGTGCGCATGTCCGACGACAGTCCGGAAACGCCAAGCAGACCGGAGCGCCGATAGATGAGATCCTCGATCTTCCCGGCATCGTAGCCGCGCTCCTGCATGAGATAGAGGAGCACCCCGGGGTCGAGTGCCCCCGTCCGCGTCCCCATCACCAGGCCATCGACGGCCGTGAACCCCATGGTGCTGGCGACGCTCCGGCCATCGCGAACCGCGCACAGGCTCGCGCCATTGCCCAGGTGAGCGACGACCAGCTTCGCGTCGGTAGGCAGCGGCAATGTCTTGCGAACCTGCCGGACGACATAGTCATAGGAGAGGCCGTGGAAACCGTAGCGACGCACGCCGCTCGCCGTGATTTCCCGCGGCAAGGCGAATTCCTGGGCGAGTGCGGGCTGCGTCCGATGGAACGCGGTATCGAAGCAGGCGATCTGCGGCAGATGCGGCGCCGCCTTGGCGATCGCTGCCATCGGCGCGAGATTGTGCGGCTGATGCAGCGGTGCCAACGGTATGAGTTTCGCCAGATCGGCCATGACGGCTGCATCGACCCGCACCGGCGCGGCGTAGTCGACGCCGCCATGCACCACCCGGTGACCGAAGGCGATCACGGGACGCCCGGCCAGCATCTCCCGGCCAAGCGCCATGATTGCGGCTGTTGCCGCATGATGGTCGAGGCCGCCGTCGGACCAGCTCCTTTCCGCAACAACAGCACCTGCCGCATTCCGGGCGATGAGATGTGGCGCCAGGCCGAGCTTTTCGATCTGGCCTCGGAACAGCAAGTCCCCTTCCGCATGAGCATCATAGAGAGCGAACTTGATGCTGGAAGAGCCGGCATTAAGAACGGCGATGCAGTCTTGTGTGGAAGTCACAGCCTCCTCACGCCACGATGTTCGTGCCGCCGTCGACATAGACGGTGCCGCCGGTGATCCGATGGGCAAACGGCGTCGCCAGATAGGCGCAGGCATAGCCGACATCCATGATGTCGACGAGTTCGCCCAGCGGCGCCTTGCGGACGGCCTCGTTGAGCAGCAACTCGAAATCCTTGAGGCCGGACGCCGCGCGCGTCTTGAGCGGACCGGGTGAAATCGCATGGACACGGATGCCGCGCGGGCCGAGCTCGTAGGCGAGGTAGCGGCACGACGCCTCCAGGGCCGCCTTGACCGGCCCCATCACGTTGTAGTTCGGCACCACGCGATTGGCGCCGTAGTAGCTCATGGCGAACATCGTACCGCCCTCCTTCATCAACGGGACGGCAAGCCGGGCCATCCGGATGAACGAATGGCAGGAAATATCCATTGCCTTGGCAAAGCCTTCGGCCGAGCAGTCGAGCAGACCACCTCGCAGGTCCTCGATCGGTGCAAAGGCAATCGAATGGACCAGGATGTCGAGCTTTCCCCACTTCTTGCCGATCTCTTCGAAGACGGCTTCAAGCTGTCCGGCTTTCGCCACGTTCAGTTCGGCCCTGATCGGCGCTTCCAGCGCATCGGCCAAAGGCTCGACGTGAGGCCGTGCCTTTTCGTTCAGCCACGTGACGGCAAGGTCGGCACCGGCGTCGCGGAACGCCCGGGCGCAGCCATAGGCAATGGACTGGTCGTTGGCGATCCCGACGACAAGAGCCTTGTGGCCCGTCAGGACCGGCCGAATGGCTTCGTTCATGTCTTCCTCAGGAAATGGCGGCAGCGGCGGAGGCACGGCGCGCCGCGGCCACCAGACCGGCAACGGCGCAGGAGGCCAGACGCGTCGATAGCGAATCGGCGCGGCTCGTCAGGATGATCGGTACGCGGGCCCCCAGCACGATACCCGCCGCATCGGCGCGGGCAAGAAACGACAGGCTCTTGGCCAGCATGTTCCCCGACTCGAGGTCGGGCACGATCAGCACATTGGCGCGGCCCGCCACGGGCGAGGCGATCTGCTTGATGGCTGCAGCTTCGACGCTGATCGCATTGTCGAGCGCCAGCGGCCCGTCGAGCAGCCCGCCCTTGATCTGGCCGCGATCGGCCATCTTGCACAAGGCGGCCGCCTCGACGGTCGACGGCACCTTGGGATTGACGGTTTCCATCGCACTGAGAATCGCCACGCGCGGCACGTCGATCCCGAGTGCATGGGCCAGATCGATCGCGTTCTGCACGATGTCGACCTTGTCCTCCAGAGTCGGCGCGATGTTCACGGCAGCGTCGGAGATGATCAGGGCCTGGTCGTGATTGGGCACGTCCATCACGAAGCAATGGCTGATGCGCCTGGCCGTCCGGATGCCGCCATCGCGCGCCACCACGGCGGCCATCAACTCGTCGGTATGAAGGCTGCCCTTCATCAAAGCCTCGGCCTTGCCGGCCTGGACGAGGCCGACGGCTTTCGCCGCCGAATCGTGGCTGTAGTTCGAATCGACCAATTCGAACGGGCTTATGTCGATCGCTGCACGCTGCGCCACGTCGCGAAGGCGCGCGACCGGGCCGACGAGAATCGGCTTGAGCAAACCGATCTTGGCAGCCTCGACGGCGCTCTCCAGCGATACGGCATCACAGGGATGGGCGACGGCCGTCGTCATCGCCTGATGCTTGCGGGCGACGTCGATCAGCCGCCGGTACTTCTCGTGCGGCTCAGCCGGTGAGACATCAGGCATGCGCTGCCCCCGGTGCGGATTGCGGTGCGACCCCGAACAGCTCGTCGATGCGCTGTAAGCGCCGCCGCCCCTCCTCGGACAGACCTTCGCCCGCCGTGAGCACGTCCTGGACGGCCTGCCGGCCGAACCGACGCTGTTCCTGATCGTCGGGCAACAGACGAGGTAGCGCGCCGATCGCCCTTTCCTCGTCGATCAACAGCAGCAGGTACTGATCGCGGAACATGGCCTTGGCCTCGCCGAAACTCAGCCGGCGATTGGCCGGCTGTACGCGGCGGATGGCCTGAAGCACCGAAAAGCCCCTTTCGTCGATCGACCCCTGAGGCATCCGGACATACATGATCGACCGGATGACCGCCTCGGCGAGGCCGCCAACCTCGAATTGCTTCTCGAGGTCAGCCTGCCGTTGTGCGGCATTGATCTCGCGCACCAGATCCTTGCCCGGCCCTTTCGTCTCGGTTCCCGGGCCAAGGCCGACCAGCGACTGCAGCAATGGCGATCCGTAGGTCGCGAGGAACGTCGCTTCGGTCATGGCGTCGCGCATGAGCCTGTAGCTTTCCCAGTATGTCGTCATCCAGGTCGAGGCCACCTGTTCCCAGACGTGCAGCGGATTGTCGGCAGCGACTGGCTTGCGGTCGGCACGAACGGTCGCGGCCAGTTCCTTCACCTGCCGCATCGCAGGATTGCGATCGGAGAACGCGGCGAAGCGAAGGCGGTTGGGATTCATATCGCGCAGCAGCTCGGCGGACTGCGGAGTCGTTGCGGCCTTGACCATCGGCTGTAGCAGCGTGCGGTAGAGGCCAAGGTTGACTTCGGAGACCCTGGCCACGGTGGCGAAGCGGCGATCGTCCTCCGGACTGTTGGCTCCCAGGGCGCGGATGTCGTCCAATGTGCGTGCTTCCAGCCGAAAGAGATACTTCCCATGGATGAGGTCGGGCCGGGTCGTGTCCTCGTCGACCTCGGTGATCACGGCCTCGTAGAGGCCGGGTGGCACCAGATCGATCATCTCCATGCAGGAGGCGAACTCGGCATGTTCCTTGGTTGCTACCTTGCCGGACACGAAGATGCCGAGATGGCCGATCGACTGGTGCAGGGTATAGACGATCGTCTGCCCGTTCTCGACGATCTCCTGTTCCTCGTCATAGAGATCGGTGACCCAACCCAGGGCCTGCTGCGGCGGCGTGATGTTGTCGCCCCAGGAACAGAGAACCACGATGGGCGAGCGGATGTTGCGCAAGTCGACACGCACGCCGTCGGAGGTGCGAATCTCACCCGATGTCAGCTTGTTGCCGACGAACAGATTGTCGGCAATCCACTGCATTTCGCCGGCATTGAGAAGGACCGGATTGCCCCACCAGGTCTCGAAATCGAGGAACCGCGACGTCTCCGTGTCGACCTTCGAGTAGAGATTGTACGGCTTCTGCCAGTAGGTGTTGGCGGGATTGAGCGATTCGAAATTGGCGACCAGGCTCGCCCCATCGAAGATCCCGTTGCCGAGATCGCCGGCCAGGGCGGTGAGCCATGTGCCGCCCAAGGTGCCGCCGAGATAGCGCATCGGGTTGCGGCCGCGCACGCCCGCCCAGTAGGAAAGCGGCGAACCGGCCAGCATCAGGGGTCCGCAGAGATCGGGGCGAATGGCGGCCATCATCATGATCTGCCAGCCGGCCTGGCAGTTGGCGACGATCACCGGCTTGCTTTCGGCATCGGGATGCCGGTTCGCGACTTCCTCGAGGAACGCCGCCTCGGCGACACAGACGTGCTCGATCGTCTGGCCGGGAACGGGTTCCGGCAGAAAGCCGACGAAGTAGCAGGCATGGCCCGCAGCCAGCGCGACGCCGATTTCACTGTCGTGCTTCATGCCGCCGATACCCGGCCCATGACCGGCGCGCGGATCGACTACGACGAAGGGTGGCTTGACGGGATCGATCACCATGCCGTCCGGCGGCACGACACGGACGAGCACGTA
>MKRV01000278.1 GCA_001897995.1 Alphaproteobacteria bacterium 65-37
ATTTTTCCGGCGCCATGGAGGCGTTCGCGCGTTTGCGTGCGCCGGTCGACGCTTTGTTCGACAAGGTCACAGTCAATGTCACGGATAAGCCTGAATTGCGATTGAACAGGCTGAAACTGCTCAACCAGATTCGTGCCACCATGGATGCGGTGGCCGATTTCTCGAAGATCGAGGGCTAAGCATGGCCAAGTGGGTCTACAGTTTCGGAGATGGCAAGGCCGAGGGCCGCGCCGAGATGCGCAACCTGCTGGGTGGCAAAGGTGCCAACCTGGCGGAGATGTCGAGCCTCGGGCTGCCGGTGCCGCCGGGCTTCACCATCACGACCGAGGTCTGCACCCACTTCTACGACAACAAGAACAGCTATCCGTCGGAGCTGAAGGACGAGGTCGAGAAGGCGCTGGCCGCGGTCGAGAAGATCGTCGGCGCCAAGTTCGGCGACGCCGCCAATCCGCTGCTGGTCTCGGTGCGTTCGGGCGCCCGCGCCTCGATGCCGGGCATGATGGACACCGTCCTCAATCTCGGCCTCAACGACAAGACCGTGCTGGGGCTGGCCAAGTCGTCGGGTGACGAACGTTTCGCCTGGGACAGCTATCGCCGCTTCATCCAGATGTTTTCCAACGTCGTGCTCGATGTCGGCCATCACTACTTCGAAGAGGCGCTGGAGCTGCGCAAGGAAGATCTCGGCGTCCAGATGGACACCGACCTCAAGGCCGAGGATTGGCGCGCGGTCGTGGGCGAGTACAAGAAGCTCGTCGAGAAGCGCACCGGCAAGCCCTTCCCACAGGAGCCGCGGGAGCAGCTCTGGGGGGCTGTCGGCGCGGTGTTCGAATCGTGGATGAACCAGCGCGCGATCACCTACCGCCGGCTGCATTCGATCCCCGAGAGCTGGGGCACCGCCGTCAACGTGCAGGCCATGGTGTTCGGCAACATGGGCGAGGACTGCGCCACCGGTGTCGCCTTCACGCGCGACCCCTCGACCGGCACCAACCTGTTCTACGGTGAGTATCTCGTGAACGCCCAGGGCGAGGACGTGGTGGCGGGCATCCGCACGCCGCAGCATCTCACCGTGCAGGGCAAGCTGGCGCAGAAGTCGGACGCGCCGGCGATGGAAGAGGTGATGCCCGAGGTCTTCAAGCAGCTCGACGGTGTGCGCAAGAAGCTCGAGACGCACTACTGCGACATGCAGGACATCGAGTTCACCGTGCAGCGCGGCAAGCTCTACATGCTGCAGACTCGCAACGGCAAGCGCACCGCCAAGGCCGCGCTCAGGATCGCCGTCGACATGGTGCGCGAGGGCCTGATCGACAAGAAGCAGGCCGTGGAGCGCATCGTGCCGGCCTCGCTCGATCAGCTGCTGCATCCGACGCTCGATCCCAAGGCCGCCCGCAAGGTGATCGCCAAGGGCCTGCCGGCGTCGCCCGGCGCCGCGTCGGGCAAGGTCGTGTTCACCGCCGACGAGGCCGAGAGGCAGGCCCGCGGCGGCGAGAAGGTGATCCTGGTGCGCCGCGAGACCAGCCCCGAGGACATCCACGGCATGCACGCCGCCCAGGGCATCCTGACCTCGACCGGCGGCATGACCAGCCACGCCGCCGTGGTGGCGCGCGGCATGGGCAAGCCTTGCGTCGCGGGCGCCGGCGAAGTTCGCATCGACGCCAAGGCCGGCACCTTGTCGGTGCGCGGCACGGTGGTGAAGACGGGCGAGCACATCACGCTCGACGGCAGCACCGGCGAGATCATGCTGGGCGTCGTGCCGACGGTACAGCCCGAGCTCAGCGGCGACTTCGCCGAGCTGATGACGTGGGCCGACGAGTTCCGCAAGCTCGGCATCCGCACCAACGCCGAGACGCCGACCGACGCCGCCCAGGCCCGCAAGTTCGGCGCCGAAGGCATCGGCCTCTGCCGCACCGAGCACATGTTCTTCGAGGGCGACCGCATCGTCGCCGTGCGCCAGATGATCCTGGCCGATGACGAGAAGAGCCGGCGCGCCGCGCTGGCCAAGATCCAGCCCATGCAGCGGCAGGATTTCGTCGAGCTGTTCGAGATCATGGCCGGCCTGCCCGTCACGATCCGCCTGCTCGATCCGCCGCTGCACGAGTTCCTGCCCAAGACCCAGGCGGACATGGAGCAGGTCGCCAAGGATCTCGGCGTCGAGCCGGGCGAGATCGAGGCGCGGGCCAACAAGCTGCACGAGTTCAACCCGATGCTCGGCCATCGCGGCGTCCGTCTCGGCATCTCCTATCCCGAGATCTACGAGATGCAGGCCCGTGCCATCTTCGAGGCCGTGGCCGAGGTGCAGAAGAAGCACGGCAAGACCGTGGTGCCCGAGATCATGATCCCGCTGGTCGCGACCAAGAAGGAGCTCGACCTGATGAAGGCGGTGGTCGACCAGGTCGCCGAGGAGGTGAGCCAGGCGTCGGGCCAGAAGCTCGAGTACCTGGTCGGTACGATGATCGAGCTGCCGCGCGCCGCCCTGCGCGCCGGCGACATCGCCCAGTCGGCCGACTTCTTCTCCTTCGGCACCAACGATCTCACGCAGACGACGTTCGGCCTGAGCCGCGACGACTCCGCCTCGTTCCTCGAGAAGTACCAGCAGCGGGGCATCCTCGAGCACGATCCCTTCGCTTCGCTCGACACCGAAGGCGTCGGCGAGCTGATCGAGATCGCCCGCGAGCGCGGCCGCAAGGTGCGCAACAGCCTGAAGCTCGGCATCTGCGGCGAGCATGGCGGCGATCCGGCCTCGGTGTTCTTCTGCCACAAGGCCGGTCTCGACTATGTCTCCTGCTCGCCCTACCGCGTGCCGATCGCGCGGCTGGCGGCGGCGCAGGCAGCGCTGGGCGGCGCCCTCAAGACCGAATGACGCTCGACGCGCTCCGCAGCGCGGCCGGCACGGCGGGGGCTAAGCGGGCGCTCGCCGCCGCGCTGGCCGGCCTGGAGCGCGATCCCGACGGCGAGGCGGCGCAGGCGCTGCTCGATGCCGCGTGGCGTGAGCCGCGGGCGCATGTCGTGGGCGTCACCGGACCGCCCGGCGTCGGAAAATCCTCGATGTGCGCTGCGTTAGTCGCGGCCTGGCGGCAGGACGGCAAGACCGTCGGCGTGATCGCCGTCGATCCCTCCTCGCGCGCGAGCGGCGGCGCCCTGCTGGGCGATCGCGTGCGCATCGTCCACGACGGCGCCGACACCGGGTCCTTCGTGCGCTCGATGGCGGCGCGCGACCGGCTGGGCGGGCTGGCCGATCAGACGCTCGCCGCCATGGTGGTGATGCGCGCCCTGTTCGACCGCGTGCTGATCGAGACCGTCGGGGTGGGGCAGTCCGAGACCGACGTGGCGGGTGTCGCCGATACGGTAGTGTTCTGCGTGCAGCCGGGCTCGGGCGATTCGCTGCAGTTCATGAAGGCGGGCATTGTCGAGATCCCGCACCTGATCGTGGTCACCAAGGCCGATCTCGGGGCGGCTGCCGAGCGGGCAAGGGCCGACGTGGCCGGCGCGCTCTCGCTGGCGGCGGCGGGCGACGACGCCGACTGGCCGGTCAAGGCGCTGGCCGTGTCGTCGCGCAGCGGCGCCGGCATGGCAGGACTGATGGCGGCGCTGGACGCGCACCGCGCGCACATGATGGCCGAAGGCCGGCTGGTCGTGGCGCGGCACCGCCAGAGCGAGGGCTGGGTCGTTGAATCGCTGCGCGATCGCTTTGGCCGCGACGGCATTGCCAGGCTCGGCCGGCTGGGCTTCGATCTCGCTTTGGCGCCCGGCGCGCAGCCCTTTCAGCGGCTGCGCGAGCTCGGCGCGGCATTGGAGGCTTCGCGATGACTCATCCGACCGATGGAAGCTGCATCTTCTGCAAGATCGTCGCGGGCCAAATCCCGTGCTTCAAGCTCCTCGAGGACGAGACCACCATCGCCTTCATGGACATCAACCCGGTCAATCCCGGCCATGCGCTGAGCGTGGCCAAGGGCCATTGGCCGACCGTCGATGTCATCCCGCCTGATGTGCTGGCCTCGGTCGCCCGGACCGCCCAGCGCGTGGCAAAAGCGGTGATCGGCGAACTGAAACCGATCGGCGTGAACCTGCTGCAGGCCAACGGCACCGGTGCCGGCCAGAGCGTGCCGCACCTGCACATCCACGTCATGCCCCGCCGCGAGGGCGACGGGGTGAGGCTCAACTGGGATTACAAGCCCGGCGACATGGCCGAGATCGAGGCGATCTACAAGAGGCTGAAGGCCGCGCTTTAAGCGGATCGACAAACACGGTGTCATCCCTCGGCTTCGCCTCGGGATGACAAGTTTTGGTGTCAGGCCGCCGCCATCGAGCTGCTGCGCGGGATCGTGGAGAACCACTCGCGCTCGTCCTGGCGGAACTGGTCGCGCACGTAGTCGATCACGGTGCGGATGCGCGCGCCCTTGTTCGTCTCCTCGTGGCTCACCAGCCAGATGTCGCGGACGATCTTGAGGTCGATCGGGGCCGCCACGAGGTTGGACGACTTGGCGATGTAGTCGGGGAACACCGAGATGCCGTAGCCGGTTCGCACGGCTTCCATGGCGGCATAGGAGGAGTTGGTGCGCAGCACCACCGACGGCGTCCGTTCGACCACCTCGCTCCACGGCTTCATGGCCGGCAGCGAGTGCAAGGTCGTGTGGTCGACGATGTGGTGTTCGCGCAGGTCCTCGAACTTCTGCGGCAGGCCGTACTGCTCGACGTAGGACGGCGCGGCGAAAATCGACATGTTCACCTGGCCGACGCGCGCGGCGACCAGCTGGTTGGAGGTCGGCCGGAAGAAGCGGATGGCGAGATCGGCCTGGCGGGTGGCGAGGTCCAGCACCTGATCGCCGGCGATCACCTGGACGATGATGTCCGGATGGGTGCGGCGGAGCATGCCGAGACGCGGCACCAGCCAATGGGCGGCAATACCCTCGGTCGCGGCGATGCGGACGATGCCGGCCATTTCCCGGTCGAGGCCGGCCAGGTGCCGCTCGATCGCCGTGGCGTTCGACATCATCGATTCGGCCTGGACCAGCACGCCGCGGGCGGCCGGCGTCACCTCCATGCCGTGGCGGTGCCGGTCGAACAGCTTGGCGCCCAGGCGGCGCTCGAGGGCCTGAATCCGGCGGCCGACGGTCGTCTGCTTCGTATTGAGCTGCGTCGCAGCAGCACTGAAGCTGCCCGTCTTCGCAACTGCGAGGAAGAAACGCACGTCATCCCAGTCGCCGAGAATATTCGGCACCTTGGTCTTACGAGTAGGGACAGTATTCATCGTAACAATCGATACAATAAGGTTGTCGGGCCAAAGTTTACTTGACGGGGGCCCCGTGGTTTATCCTACACCATTATTGGTGAAATGTCGTTTTCTGTCTCGATATAGGGGACTAGACGGTTTTTTTCAGGGACCGCACGGTTCCAGCCTACCCTATCTAGTCGTATCATTCGTTAGTCAATCTACTGGTTGTAAGTTTCAGGATTGACGCTTCTCAACGAGACTAGGGACTGCGGCCGTGACCGGCTCCGACAGACAGACGAAACCGGCTTGGCCGGGCAAGGTTCGCCGCTACCTGCGCAGCCCCTCGACGCGCATGGCAGCCTTTGGCGGCCTCTTGACATATCTTAGTTATGCGTATGCGCACGGCAGTTGGACTAACCTGACGCTCATCTGCGTGTCAGTCTTTGTCGGGGCGTTCCTCCCGACCTACGCCAAACTCAGTAACAAAGCCGAACTGTGGGCCAACAATCAATTCGGTTTCGTAACGGCAGGTCGACTCGGGCGGTTTCTCCCTCAGTTAGTCTTCAATCTGGTGATGTTCTGGTTGATGTTATGGGGAGGAGCGCTCAATCAACACGGGATTGCGTCGGTCGGCGGTTTCGCCGGGGCGGCGCTTGTCACCACGCTTGCCTCCCAGGGCACGCAGTTCCTCGGCGGCTACCTGGTCGCGCGGGGCGTGGGCGACGCCAACCGCAACACGCTGGTCGGTCTTCTGGTGAACGTCACCTTGGCCGCACTTGGCACGGCGGGTGTGCCCTATGCGCGCGAGGCGTTCCTGATCGTGGGCTTCGTGCTCGGCGCGCTTTTCTTCGGCATCGGCCTCCTGTCGGACATCCGCTCCAAGCTCGCCCCCAAGGGCGGGGTCGGCATGTTCTTCGGCACCTTCAACCCGTTCCACAACACGCATCTGGCGATGGTGCGGCAGCTGCTCGAGGAGCGCGATCTCGACAGGCTGATCATCCATCCCACGCTGATTCCCAAGCTGCATGTCGACGCCTTTCGCGACGGCACCATTCGGGTCGGGCGCCTGGAGGGTGGTTTCCAGATCCTCGAGAAGACCGACAAGGCCGATTCCAACGTCGACTACTTCCCGACCGGCAACAAGTTCCTGCCGCCGGAGACCCGCAAGGTGCTGATCGAGCTGGCCCTCGCCGAGGCCGGCCTCGGCAACCGGGTCGAAGTGGCCTTCTATCCGGAGATCTACAACACCAAGGGTTTTCAGGGCGTCGTCGCCGAGATCAAGCGGCGCAACCCTGGAGTGCGCCTGCATGCGCCGCACGGCACGGACTTCGGCGGGATGCTGGTGCGTCAGATCGTCGACGAGTGCGGTTGGATATATCCTTGGCGCATTCTGCGCCGCGACACTATTTCAGCGACTGCGATACGAAAGGGTGCAAAGGGCATGACGTCAGGTGTGGTGACCGACGTGCTCGAGCAGCTTTCGCAGAACCGTCCGGTCGTGGTGGTGGGGGGCCGCCGCTTCCGGAACGACAACGGAGTTTTGACCGAGGGGGACTGACATGACAGTTCAGACGACGACAGGCGCAACCAACCGGCCTGTCATTACGATAAAGCTCGCTTCGACGTCCGACGAGCTGATGCAATGCTACATGCTGCGCGCCGCCGTGTTCATCGGCGAGCAGGCCTGCCCATACTGGGAAGAGTACGACGGCAACGACTATTCGGCGAGCCACCTCATGCTCTATGTCGACGGTGAGCCGGCGGCATCGATGCGCGTGCGCTGGTTCGCGGGTTTCGCCAAGCTCGAACGCGCCGTCATCCTGAAGCGCTATCGCTCGTACGGGCTGTTCATCCCGTTCGTCGAATGGGCCAAGGAGTTCTGCCGCAAGAAGGGCTATCCCAAGGCCTACCTGCACGGCCAGAAGCGGCTGTGGGAGATCTTCGAGCGCGACGGCTTCTACCGCGTCGGCGAGACCTTCCATTTCTCCGACCACGAATACGGGGCCTTCGTCTGCGACCTCGAGGTCGACGAGAAGACCCAGCCCACGGTGCTCACGGATCCCATGGTGCTGAACCGGCCGGAAGACCGGCTCGAGCAGCAGGGAATTCTGGAGGATTCGATGTCCCGAGGCGCGTCCTGTCCGCATGCGGAATGGACCGAGCGTCGCGCCTAGAGAAGGAGAAAAATCATGAGCACCATTGCACAATCGATCAGCGGCGTTTCCGTCACCGTCAAGCTCGCGATGAAGATGGAGGACTCGCTGCAGGCCTTCGCCGTGCGCGCAGCTTGCTTCATCGGCGAACAGGACGTGCCGTACTCCGAGGAGTTCGACGGTCACGACTTCGGCGCCACCCACATCATCGCCTATGCCGGCGACGAGCCAGTCGGCGCGGTGCGCGTGCGTTGGTTCAAGTCGTTCGCCATGCCGGAGCGGCTGGCCGTCATCCAGCGCTTCCGCGGCAACGGCATCGGTCAGCTCCTGATCGATCGCTGCCGCAAGCTCGCCGAGCAGCGTGGCTCCAACATGCTCTACACCCAGTCCCTGCCCAAGGACGTGGCCTACTGGGAAAAGCACGGCTGGCGCCGCCTCGATGCGGAAGAGACCGGCACCGGCGCCAAGAAGGTCGTGGCGATGGTCGCCCCGGTCGATCCCAGCACACCGCTGCCCGAGGCCGACGAGGCCCCGGAATCGGTCACCCTGCGTCGCGAGCCGCAGTTCGACTCGACCGGCCTGCCGATGGGTTCCGGCAACCGCTGATCCTGAGGCGACACCTCCTCCCCCGTCACAGCGGCTTGGTTACAAGCCGCGACGCGGGGGAGGTGGCCCTGTAATCAGGGCCGGAGGGGGTGCTTCGACGCGAAGGTCATGAGCCCCCTTCGCCCGCGTAAGACGCGGGCACTTCCCCCGCGAAGACGCGGGGGCAGAGAAGAATGGTTTACTTGTGCCGCGGGTCCAGCGCGTCGCGCAGGCCGTCGCCCAGCAGGTTGAACGACAACACCGCCAGGAAGATCGCCACGCCCGGCCAGAAGGCCATCCAGGGCGCCTGCTCGATGAAGCGCTGGGCGGAATTCAGCATGCTGCCCCAGGAAGGGGCTGGCGGTTGCTGACCGAGACCGAGGAAGGAAAGAGCCGCCTCGGCGATGATGGCACCGGCGATGGCGAGCGAAGCCTGGACCAGCAGCGGCGGCACGATGTTGGGCAGCACGTGGCGCAACGCAATACGCCAGTGCGGATTGCCTACGGCGCGCGCCGCCTCGACATAGTCCTCGACCTTTGCCGCCAGCGTCTGGCCGCGCGTCAGGCGAACGAAGACCGGCGTCGCGGTGATGCCGATGGCGATCATCGCATTGCTGAGGCTGGGACCCAGGAAGGCCGCGAGCGCGATCGCCAGGATCAGGAACGGCACCGCGAGCATGGCATCGACCATGCGCGAGAGCAGCGCATCGATCCAGCCGCCGGCGTAGCCGGCCAGCAGGCCGAGCGGCACGCCGAAGGCAAGCGCAATGCCGACCGAGACAAGACCGGCGCTGAGCGAGGCGCGGGCCCCCCAGATGATGCGGGAAAGCACGTCGCGGCCGACTTCGTCGGTGCCGAGCCAGTGTGCCCACGAGGGCGGCTTGCGCACGGCGCTCCAGCTGGTGGCGATCGGGTCGTAGGGGGCGATCAGCGGCGCCCCCAGTGCCAGGACCACGAACAGGATCACCACCGCCAGGCCCACCATGGCGCCCTTGCGCCGCCGCAGGCGCCGCCAGGCGCGTGCCCAGGGATTTTCCTCGCGGGCCTCGTCGGCCGCCGGCGCGGCGGGAAGGGTGCTGGCGGTCATCCGCGCAGCCTCGGATTGACGAGGACATAGGCGATGTCGGCCAGCAGGTTGAGCGCGATGTAGATGGTCGAGGTCACCAGCACGACTCCCTGCACCACGGCGTAGTCGCGGTTGAATACGGCATCGACGATCAGCTTGCCGAAGCCCGGGATGGTGAAGATCTGTTCGGTGAGCACGGCGCCCGAAAGCAAGGTGCCGAACTCCAGCGCCCCCAGCGTGATCACCGGCGTCATGGCGTTGCGCAGCGCATGCTTCAGCACGACGCGCCGCTCGTAGAGACCTTTGGCCCGGGCGGTGCGCACATAGTCGGCGCCCATCGCCTGCAGCATGGCGCTGCGGGTGTGGCGCATCAGGATGGCGGCGATGGCGTTGCCCAGCACGAAGGCCGGCATCACCGTGGTGGCGAGGCTCGCCCGCCAGTTTTCCGCCAGGCTGACATAGCCCGAGGCGGGCAGCCATCCGAGCGTCACCGAGAAGAGGAAGATCAGCAGGATGCCCAGCCAGAAATTGGGCGTGCTGATGCCCCAGAGCGCGAAGATGTTGGCGCCGTAGTCGAGCGCGGTGTCCTTCTTCACGGCCGAGATGATGCCGGCCGGAATACCGATGCCGAGCGCCACGACGATAGCCATCGAGGCGAGCTGCAGGGTGACCGGCAGCTTCTCCTGCACCAGCGACAGGACCGAGCTCTTGAGCCGCATCGACTCGCCCAGATTCCCCGAGAGCACGCCCTGGATCCAATAGAAGTACTGCACCCAGATCGGCTCGTTCAGCCGGTATTGCTGTCGGATCTGCTCCAGCACCGCCGGGTCGCGCTCCTCGCCCGCCATGATCAGCGCCGGATCGCCCGGCAGGAGCTGCTGCAGGCCGAAGATCAGCACCGACACGAAGAACAAGGTCGGGATGAGCTGCAGCACCCGCTGGGTCAGGAAGGCGAGCATTTGCGCCTGCTGCCTTATGTCCTCTCCGCCCGCGTCAGCGGGGGGAGAGGAAGGGGACCCACGCGTAGCGTGGGGTAGGTGAGGTGGGTCGGAGGTCGTCCAGCCAATGGCTGTTCCTGTGATCCACACCACCTCACCTCCCCGTTGCTCCGCGGCTTGTAACCAAGCCGCTGACGCAACGGGTCCCTTCCTCTCCCCCGCTGACGCGGCGGAGAGGACGTATGAGTGGCGCGGTTCGTTACGCTCCCCATCACCCTACTTCAGCTTCACGCCGACGACACGGATCAGGCCATCGGGGAGTTGCTTGTAGCCTTCGACCTTGTCGGTCAGCGCGACCAGAACACGGCGATGGTAGAGGTACTTGATCGAGCCCTGGGCCAGGTACCTCTTGGCGATGTTCTCGTAGAACTTCTTGCGCTCGGCAGGATCGCTGTGGATGCGCGCCTGCTTGTGCCACTCGTCGACGTCCTTGTCGCAGTAGCCGGAATTGTTCTGCGGTGCCCCGCAGGTCTGAAAGACATAGGAATTGCCGTCGGGGTCGCTGCGGCCTGACCAGCCGATCAGGTAGAGCTGGTAGTCGCCGTCCTCGGCCTGCTTCAGCGAGGTCGCGAACTCGGTGACGCGCAGCTTCAGGTCGAAGCCGGTCTCGGCCACCATCGACTGCAGCACTTCCGCGACCTGGCGCGTCTCGGGATTGTTGGGCACCATCAGGTCGAGCGACATGCGCCCGGTGACGCCGGCTTCCTTGAGCAGCGCCTTGGCCTTGGCGATGTCCCGCTTCGGCACCGGCAGCGACTGCTGATAGTAGAAGTTGGTAGGCGCGATCCACTGGTTGCCGACCACGAACTCGCCATTGAACACGACCTGGTTCAGTGCCTCGCGGTCCATGCTGAGCTCGAAGGCTTCGCGCACGCGCGCGTCCTTGGCCAGTGGCGTGTTGGCCTTGGGGCCGTTGGAGAGGTTGATCGTCAGGCCCTGGTAGCCGAGCTCCACCGCGGTGATCAGCTTGAGCTTGGGGTTCTCGCGCACCGTCTTGATGTCGGTCGCCAGCACGCGCTCGATCATGTCGAGGCCGCCGGAGCGCAGGTTGGCCAGCCGCACGGTCGAATCGACGATCGGCAGGTAGGTGATCTTGTCGATGAAGACCTGGTCCTTGTTCCAGTAGTCGGCGAATTTCTCGACGACGATCCGGTCCTGCTGGATGCGTTCGACGAACTTGTAGGGCCCGGCGCAGACCGGCTTCAGGCCGAACTTGTCGCCGGCGGCCTCGGCCGCCTTGGGCGACACCATCATGCCGGCCCGGTCGGTGAGCTGGGCGAGCAGCGGTGAGAAGGGCGCCTTGAGCTTCAGCTTGAGGGTCAGGGGATCGGCGATCTCGACGGCCTCGACCGAGGCGAGCTCGGGCTTGCGGAAGGAGCCCTTCATGTTGAGGTGGCGTTCCAGGCTGTACTTTGCCGCGGCGGCATCGAAGGCCTCGCCGTCGTGGAACTTCACGCCGGGGCGCAGCTTGATGGTGACGGTGAGGCCGTCGGCCGAGGTTTCGTGGCTGAGCGCGAGCTGCGGAACGATGGCGAGCTTCTCGTCGATGTCGAACAGCTTGTCGCAGATCGAGGAGAAGACGATGCGGCCGACATAGGTGCGCGCCAGGCTGGGATCGAGGACGTCGGGATCCTCGGCCAGGCCGATGCGCAGGTTGGATTGCGCGGCCGCACCCGACAGGGCGAGACCGGAAAACGCGGCGGCCAGCGCCAGCCGGCGGATTGTCTTGATCATGGTGCCTCCCTTTGAGCCGTGACGAAGGCCGCCTGCAGGCGGGCCAGTCGGATGCGGTCTTGGTCTTGGCCTGCCGCCTCGACGATCGAGGAGGCGGGCGGAAATTCGCGCCACCAGGGACAGGCCGTGAGGTGGCCACGGTCCCCGTCTGCGGGGCCACGGTCCCCATCTGCGGGGCCATTGTCGCCGTCCGCCGGGGACGCGGCCAGCTCGGGCTCGTCGCGGCGGCAGGAGTCCTTGGCAAATCGGCAGCGCGTGTGGAAGCGGCAGCCGGTCGGCGGGTTCATTGCACTCGGGATATCGCCTTCCAGCAAGCTGCGCTCGCGCGTTGCGGTCGGATCGGGCAGCGGCACGGCGGCCAGCAGCGCGCGCGTGTAGGGATGGCGCGGGTTGCGGAACAGCGCCTCGGTCGTCGCCGTCTCCACGATCTTGCCGAGATACATGACGGCGATCCGGTCGGCGATGTGCTTCACGACCGCGAGATCGTGGCTGATGAAGATGTAGGCGAGGCCGAAGCGATCCTGCAGGGCGCGCATCAGGTTGATGACCTGGGCCTGGATCGACACGTCGAGCGCCGACACCGGCTCGTCGGCCACGATCAGCTTCGGTTCGACGGCCAGTGCCCGGGCGATCGCCAGCCGTTGCCGTTGGCCGCCCGAAAATTCGTGGGGATAGCGCCTGGCATGGTCGGGGCGCAGGCCGACCAGATCCAGCAGCTCGCCGACGCGGGCGCGTCGCGCCGCGTCCGTTCCGGCAAGGCCATGCAACATCAGCGGTTCGGCCAGCATCGCGCCCACCGTCATGCGCGGGTTGAGCGAGGCGTAGGGGTCCTGGAAGATGACCTGCAGGCGCTGGCGGCGCGCGCGCATGGCGGAGTCGGAGAGGGCGAGCAGGTCCTCGCCTTCGAAACGGACGCTGCCCGCCGTGGGCTCGAGCAGGCGCAGCACCAGGCGGCCGACCGTCGACTTGCCGCAACCCGATTCGCCCACGATGGCCAAGGTCTCGCCGGCCCTGAGCTCGAAATCGACACCGTCGACGGCGCGGACATGGCCCGAGACGAAGCCGAAGGCGCCGCGCTTCACCGGGAAGTGCTTGGTGAGGCCCGCGACTTCGAGCAGCGCGCTCATGCAGCGGCGCTCGCTGCAATCCTGGCCGCTACCCCGGAAAGCGGCGCGCGGCGGCAGCGCGACAGGTGGCCGGGGGCGACCTCTACCAAGGTCGGGGCGGTCGTCCGGCACTCGGGCTCGACGAAGGGGCAGCGGGCGGCGAAGCGGCAGCCGGGCGGCGGTCGGCTCATGTCGGGCACGCGGCCTTCGATCGAGGGCAGGCGGTCGCGCTTCTCGTCGAGGCGCGGGATCGAGCCCAGCAAGCCGACCGTGTAGGGATGCTCGGGCCGGGCGAAGAGGTCGCGCACCGGCGCGCGCTCGACGATCTGGCCGGCATACATGACGGCGACGTCGTCGGCCATCTCGGCCACCACGCCGAGATCATGGGTGATCAGGACGATCGCGGTGCCGGTGTCGCGGCGCAGGCCGCGCATCAGGTCGAGGATCTGTGCCTGGATGGTGACGTCGAGTGCCGTCGTCGGCTCGTCGGCGATCAGGAGCTGCGGACCACAGGCCAGCGCCATGGCGATCATGGCGCGCTGACGCATGCCGCCCGAGAGCTTGTGCGGATAGTCGTCGACCCGCTTATCAGGCGAGGGGATGCGGACCAGCTTCAGCATGTCGATGGCCCGCGCCCGTGCCGCGGCGGCGTCGAGGCCCTGGTGGCGCTGGATCGCCTCCACGATCTGGTCGCCGATCGTGTAGGCGGGGTTGAGCGAGGTCATCGGCTCCTGGAAGATCATGGCGAGCCGCGCGCCGCGCAGATCGCGCATGAGATGCGGGGCGATCGCCAGGAGATCGCGGCCTTCGAACACGATCTCGCCGCCCACCGTCGCGTTTTCCGTCGGCAGCAGGCCCATGATGGCCAGCGAGGTCACGCTCTTGCCGCAGCCCGACTCGCCCACCAGCCCCAGGGTGCGGCCGCGCCCCAAGGCGAGGTCGAGGCCGTCGACGGCGCGGACGACGCCGTCGTCCGTCGCGAAGTCGATCGTCAGGCCACGCAGGTCGAGGAGCGGTTCGGTCATCCGCGTTCGGCCGCCAGGCTCCTTTCGATGCTGCGTTCGATACCGGTGTCGATCTCCTTGCGATCGAAGATGCCGGCCGGGTTCTCGCGCGTCGGCACGAAGGCGCGGAAATGCGTCCAGCGCTCGCGGCTGACCGCTTCGAGCCGCTCGAGCTCCTGCAGGGGGGCGGCATGGTCGTCGACGCGCAGGTCGAGCTCGGAATAGTCCTGGTTGCCGTAGATCAAGAGCGCCGCCGACTGCTTGCCGCGCTTGTCGCCGCCGGCCGCTTCGCCGGCCTGCAGGGCGGCGATCAGGCGGCGCGGCAGCGGCAGGTCGTGCCGCTCGCGCATGGTGCGGACCGTCTCGGCGACGACCTCGGGGCCGGCCAGCATGTTGCCGGCGACCGACATGTTCTGGCCGATCCAATGACCGCACCACGGTACGCACTCGGCACCGGTATGGGCGGCGAACTTGCCATCGGCGCCCATGACATGGACCTGGCGATGCTCGCGACCGGCATCGGGCGTGGTCAGGATGCGCACCAGGTCGGTTGCGCCGACGCCTTCGCGGATCAGCCGCAGCCCGTGCGGCCCGTAGAGCGGGTTGAGGAGAGCCTGGGTGCACACCGCGCCCTTCAGCGGCGCGATGTGGGGCACGCGCGCGCCCACGGCGAAGAACCTGGTGGCGACCGCGATGGCGATGCGGCCGCTCGCCTTGTCGTGGAAGATGATCGACCAGGTCATCTCTTCGGACCGCGGGTCTCCAGACCCGCCTCATGATCATGAGCGGATCTGGAGACCCGCGGTCCGATGCAGCGCATTGTCTTCACCGCCCCGCCGCGTAGCCTTGCATGCCGCGCGGATTCGCGGCGGCCTTGCGCCAGGGATCCTCGCGCGTCGCCGCGGTGAGGCGGCCCTCCGACCAGTCGTCGTTCACCTCGACCTCGTGGCCGCGCTTGCGCAGCTCGGCGACGGTGCCCTGGGGAATGCGGCCTTCCACGACCAGCACGCCGGGACGGGCAGTGCGCGGCCAGAAGGAGGAGGGAAAGTGCTCGCTGTGCCAGGCCGGCGCGTCGATCGCCTCCTGCAGGTTCATGTCGCAATGGACGTGGCGCAGGAACATCTGGGTGACCCATTGGTCCTGCTGATCGCCGCCCGGCGAGCCCCAGACCATGTACGGCTTGCCGTCGCGATGGGCGAGCGTCGGGGTCAGCGTGCTGCGCGGCCGCTTGCCCGGTGCCAGCGAGCCCGGCAGGCCTTCCTCGAGCCAGAACATCTGGCCGCGCGTGCCCAGCGGGAAGCCGATCTCGGGAATGACGGGTGAGCTCTGCAGCCAGCCGCCGGACGGCGTGGCCGAGATCATGTTGCCGTCCTTGTCGATGATGTCGAAATGCACCGTGTCGCCGTTGGTCTGGCCGACGCGGCCGACCGTGGGTTCGCCCGCACCGCTCGACGCGACCCCGAGACGAACCCCGTCGGCGCGGCGCAGCTTCACCACGCCGCCATAGCCCTCGACCCTGCCCGGCCGCTGCTCCAGCGAGGCGTGCGCCGGATCGACCTGCTTGCGGCGATCCTCGTTGTAGGCGTCCGACAGCAGGGTCTGCATCGGCACGTCGACATGGGCGGGATCGCCGTAGAAGGCCTCGCGATCGGCGTAGGCGAGCTTCAGGCATTCGACCTGGAGATGGATGAAGTCGGCGCTGGTCGGATCCATGCCCTCGAGGTCGAAGCCCTTGAGCAGGGCGAGCTGCTGCAGGACCACCGGGCCCTGCGTCCAGGACGCCGCCTTGCAAACCGTGTACCGGCCGTAGTCGTAGGTGAGCGGGGCCTCGACGGTGGCCTGCCACTTGGCCAGGTCGTGGCCGGTCAGCACGCCCTTGTTGGCCTGGCCCGAGACGTCCATCACTTCCTGGGTGCGGCAGAAATTGTCGATCGCTTCGGCGACGAAGCCCTGGGACCAGCTCTTGCGTGCGCGTTCGATCTCCGCCTCGCGGCCACCGCCGCCCGCTTCGGCCTCTTTCAGGATACGGGCGTAGGTGTTGCCGAGCGTGACGTTGCGGAAGAGCGTGGCGGGGGCCGGCACCTTGTCGTTCGGCAGGAACACCGCCGCCGAGGTTTTCCAATGCGTGCGGAACTGGTCGGCCACGGTGGCGATGGTGGCACTGGCGCGCTCGACCAGGGGATGGCCGTTCAACAGATAGCCGATCGCAGGCGACAGCACGTCGGCGACGCGCATCGTTCCATAGTCGCGCAGGATCAGCATGTAGGCGTCGAATGTGCCCGGAATGCAGGCAGGCAGCAGGCCGGTGCCGGGGATGAGATCGAGGCCGAGCCCCTTGTAGTGGGCAATGGTGGCGCCGGCCGGCATCGAGCCCTGGCCGCAGACCACTTCGGTCTTGCCGCGGCGGACATCGTGCAGGATCAGCGGGGCGTCACCCCCGGGTCCGCAGAGATGCGGCTCGACGACCTGAAGCGTGAAAGCGGTGGCGACGGCGGCGTCGAAGGCGTTGCCGCCGCGTTCGAGAATGCCCATGCCGACGGCGGTGGCGATCCAGTGCGTCGAGGTGACGACGCCGAACGTGCCGACGATCTCGGGCCGCGTGGTGAAGGGATTGGGATTGATGAGTTTCACGAAGCGATCTCCTGAGGCCATCTCCGGGCGCGGACGCCGGAGACCTTAGGCCCCGCGAGGGGGGATCGCTAGGGGGCGGTGCTCTCGGGCAGCCGCATCCAGCCGGGAATCTCCGGCGTCACGCGGGCGTTACCCGCCGTGAGGGCGGTACCGGCGCGCGCCGCCTCGACCTTGAGGAGCGCCAGCGCACGATCGCCGCTGCCGGAGCGCAACTCGCCGACTTCCTCACCGTCGAGCAGCACCGGTGCGCCGGGCTCGGGCAGGCTGCCCTCGACCTTCACGGGAAACAGGCGCTTGCGGATCAGGGCACGGTACTTGGTGCGGGCGGTCAGCTCCTGGCCCATGTAGCAGCCCTTCTTCCAGTCGACGCCGTTCAGCTCGTCGAAACCGTTCTCCAGCAGCAGCGCCTTCTCGACCTGCAGGTCGCGGCTGCCGTCGGGCACGCCGAGTTCGAGGCGCAACGCATCGTAGGCGGCAAGCGGCGCCTCGGCGACGCCGTTCGCGGCAAGCAGCGCGGCGGTCTGGCCGGCCGGCGCGATCACACGCACGCCCAGCGCCGTCAGTCGCGGATCGGTAAAGGAAACGGCGCCGCCGATGCCAAGCGCCTTCGCCGCATCGTTGCCGAACACGGCGGCCACTTCCAGGGTAGCGGTGCGGTCCTCGACGGTCACCTTCGAGCGCAGCGTGTACATCTTGAGTTTCCTGGCGAGTGCCGGAGCGCGCTCGCGCTCGGTCTCCAGGAACAGCGTGTCGCCGCCGGCATCGACCACAAACATGTCGTTCAGAAACCGGCCCTGCGGCGTCAGCAGCGCCGCCCAGATCGCCTGTCCGGGCGCCACCTTGGTGGTGTCGTTGGAGATCAACCCCTGCAGGAAGTCCACACGGTCGGCGCCAGCGATGGCAATGACGCCGCGATGCGGCAGGAGGCTGAAGGTCGGGCCGGTCATGACCCCAGATGTGGGGCGGCCCGCCCGGCTTGGCAAGCTGGAATGGGGATATTGTCCTCTCCGCCCGCGTCATCGCGGGGGGAGAGGAAGGGGCCCCGCGCGAAGCGTGGGGTAGGTGAGGTGGGTCAGAGATCCATCAACCCGCACACCATTTCCGTGATCCACACCACCTCACCTCCCCGTTGCTGCGCAACGGGTCCCTTCCTCTCCCCCACTTCGTGGCGGAGAGGACGAGATTGAGTGACGGCTAAGGCGATGATCACGCCGTCTGAGACGGGCGATGGAACGGCTTGTCGCCGCACACCGTGACGCGATGGCCGTAGCGGCGGTGGGGGAAGTAGTCGAACATCGCATGGTGCTGGGTGCAGCGATTGTCCCAGAAGGCCACCGAGTTGGGCTGCCACTTGAAGCGGCAGTGGAATTCCGGCGTCTCGACATGGCGGTAGAGCATTTCGAGCAGCGCGTCGCTCTCGTGCTTCTTGAGCTGGGGAATGCGCAAGGTGAAGCCGCGGCTGACATAGAGTCCTTGCCGGCCGGTCACCGGATGGGTCCGCACGATCGGATGCTCGGCGTTGGGGAACTGCATCTCGTCGCGGTCCGTCGCCTTGGCGCGATAGTAGTGCGCCTTGGTGCTGTCGTGCAGCGCCGTCAGGCCCTGCAGCATCTTCTTCATCGGATCGGAGAGCGTCTCGTAGGCGCGGTACATGTTGGCGAAGATCGTGTCGCCGGCGCCGTCGGGCGGTACTTCGGTGAGGTAGAGGATCGAGCCCATCGGTGGCTCGGGATCGCACGAGACGTCGGAATGCCACTCCTCGCCGGCCACGTGCCTGGAGGTCTCGTCGGCCTTGATGACCAGGATCTCGGGATGCTCCTTGAAGGTGATCGGCGCGTTGGGATGGACATGCAGCGGCCCGAAACGGCGGCCGAAATCCTTGTGCTGGTCGATGCTCATCTTCTGGTCGCGGAAGAAGATGACCAGGTTGTCCATCAGCGCGTCGTGCACTTCCTGGAACTGCTGGTTGCCGAGCGGCTGGGAAAGATCGACTCCGTGGATTTCCGCGCCGATGGTCGGCGTGATCTTGCGTACCTCGATCGACTGATAGGCCATTGGCATCTCCTCCTGCCGCCGACGGTACGCTTTTCGCCCGGCCTCGCGCGGGCAAAGTCGACGAAGTCCGCAATACGGACTAGCATCGCGGCATGGCATCGCCCCCCGTCATCGAGCCGGTCCGGCGCAGCTTCGTGCTGCTGGAAGCGCTCAGCCGGCGCCGTACCTCGACCGTCTCGGTGCTGGTCGAAGAGACTGGCCTGCCGCGGCCGACGGTGCTGCGCCTGCTGCAGACGCTGATGGCGGTGGGCTACGCCGCCCGCGTGTCGCGCGAGCAGGGCTATCGCCTGACCGATCGCGTGCTGGGCCTCTCCGGGTCGATCCGCTTCATCGACCATCTGGTCGACGCCGCCATCCCGCATATGAGCCGCTTCACGGCCGACCACGGCTGGCCGCTCTATCTCGCGACGCTGAGTTACGGCGCCATCACCATCCGCCATTCGACGGCGCCGGAGAGCCCGATGTCGTTCGAGACGGCGGGCGTGAACCAGCGGCGATCGATGCTGCAGAGCGCGCTGGGCCGCGTCTGGCTCGCCTTCTGCAGCGGCGAGGAACGGGGGACGATCCTGCGCGACATCGGCGGACTCGGCGTTCGCCAGCAGGCTGCCCTCGACCAGGCCCTGCAGCGCATCCGCCGGGCCGGCCATGCCTTCACGCCGCCCAACCGGTCCTCCTTGAACGGCATGGCGGTGCCGATCCGGCATCGCCAGCGCATGTTGGGCGGCGTGTCGATGCGCTTCCCGCGCTCGGTCATGGACGAGGCGCAGGCGGCGGCCCGCTATGCCCGTCCGCTTGCCCAGATGGCCCGTGCCGTCGCGAGCGACGTCGCCGGCCGGATCAGTCGATGATGCCGCGCCGGCGCAAGGCGTCGAGGATCAGGTCGGTGGCCTGTTCGACCGAATGGTCGGGCGTGCGAAGGTGCAGCTCGGGATGGGCCGGCGGCTCGTAGGCCGAATCGATCCCGGTGAAGTTCGCGAGCTGGCCGGCGCGCGCCTTGCGATAGAGACCCTTGGGGTCGCGGCGTTCGCATTCCGCCAGCGACGTGTCGACGAAGATCTCGAGGAATTCTTCGGCGCCCACCCGGTCGCGGGCCAGTTGCCGTTCGGCACGGAACGGCGAAATGAAGGAGACCAGGACGATCAGCCCGGCATCCGCGAACAACCGGGCGGTCTCGACGACCCGGCGGATGTTCTCGACCCGGTCAGCGTCGGTGAAGCCGAGGTCGCGGTTCAGGCCGTGACGGACATTGTCGCCGTCCAGGGTGTAGGTATGGCGCCCGAGCGCGTGCAGGCGGCGCTCGACGCCGTCGGCGATGGTCGACTTGCCGGCACCGGAAAGGCCGGTGAACCACAGCACTGCCGGACGCTGCCCCTTGAGCGCCGCCCGCGCCTTCTTGTCGACGGTGAAGTCCTGCCAGGTCAGATTGGAGGCGCGGCGCAGCGGGAAGCGGATCATGCCGGCGCCGACCGTGGCGTTGTCGAGGCGATCGATCAGGATGAAGCTGCCGGTCTCGCGGTTCTCCTCGTAGGCGTCGAACGGCATCGGCCGATCGAGCGAGAAGTTGGCGAAGCCGATGTCGTTCAGCACCAGTTGCTTGGCGGCCTTCTGCATGCCGCTCTCGACGTCGAGCACGTGCTTCAGCTCGCTGACGGTCGCCCCAACGGTGGCCGTGCCGAGCTGCATCAGATAGGGGCGGCCGGGCAGCATGGGTGTTTCGTCCATCCAGACGAGATGGGCGGCGAACTGGTCGGCCAGGATCGGCGATTGCTGCGGCGAGGCGATCATGTCGCCGCGGGCGATGTCGATCGGCTCGGCGAGCGTGAGCGTCACCGCCTGGCCGGCGTCGGCTCGCAGAAGATCGCCCTCCCAGGTCACGATGCGGTCGACATGGCCTCGCCGTCCTGACGGCAGGACGACGATTTCCTCGCCGGCGGCAACGCCCGCCCCCAGAACCGTGCCGGCATAGCCGCGGAAGCCCGACGCATCGCGATTGATCCACTGGACGGGGAAGCGGAACGGCTGCGCCGTCGCTGAGGCCGTGCTCACCGTCTCGAGGTGATGCAGCAGGGTCGGACCGCCGTACCAGGGCATGGCGGTGCTCGCGATGGCGACGTTGTCGCCCTGCAGCGCCGAGAGCGGAATGGCGGTCACCGAGGCGAGGCCGAGCTTGTCGGCGATCTCGCCGTATGCCGCGACGATCTCGTCGAAGCGGCCCTTGGCATTGCCCACGAGATCCATCTTGTTCACGGCCAGCACGATCGTCCGCACGCCCATCAGCGCCACGATGGCACTGTGCCGGTAGGTCTGCCGCAGGACGCCCTTGCGGGCATCGACCAGGATGATGGCGAGGTCGGCCGTCGAGGCGCCGGTCGCCATGTTGCGCGTGTACTGCTCATGGCCGGGCGTGTCGGCCACGATGAAACGGCGCTGTGCGGTCGCAAAGAACCGGTAGCCGACGTCGATCGTGATGCCCTGCTCGCGCTCGGCCTGCAGGCCGTCGATCAGCTGCGCCAGGTCGGGCATGCCGTCCGCGGCAGGTCCCGCGTGATCGCTGCGCGGCGCCGCTGCGAGATGATCCTCCGGGATCACCTTGGCATCGAACAGCAGGCGGCCGATCAAGGTGCTCTTGCCGTCGTCGACGCTGCCGCAGGTGATGAAGCGCAGCATGTCGCTCTGCTCGCCACGGCGTGCGGCCGGTGTGCCGGCGGATGCTGCGGCCATCAGAAATAGCCTTCGTGCTTCTTGCGCTCCATCGAACCGCCATGGCCGTGATCGATGGCGCGGCCCTGGCGTTCGGAGGTTCGGCTGGCCGTGAGTTCGGCGATGATCGCGGGCACCGTATCGGCCGAGGACTCGATGGCGCCCGTCAGGGGATAGCAGCCCAGCGTCCTGAATCGGACGCGGCGCTGTTCGATCCTCTCTCCGGAACGCAATGTCAGTCGCTCGTCGTCGGCCATGATCAGCAGCCCGTCGCGCTCGACGATGGGCCGAACTGCCGCGAAGTAGAGCGGAACGACCGGTATTCTTTCCTGTTCGATGTAGGTCCAGACGTCGAGCTCGGTCCAGTTCGACAGGGGGAAGACGCGCATCGATTCGCCCGGGGCGAGGCGGCCGTTGTAATTGTGCCAGAGCTCGGGCCGCTGGCGGCGCGGATCCCAGCGATGGCTGGCGCTGCGCAGCGAAAAGATGCGTTCCTTGGCGCGCGAGGCTTCCTCATCGCGTCGGGCGCCGCCGATCGCACCGTCGAAGCCGCGGAGGTCGAGCGCCTGCTTCAGCGCTTCGGTCTTCATGATGTCCGTATGGACGGCTGCACCATGCGACAGCGGGCCGATCCCGCGCGCAAGTCCGTCGCGGTTGACGTGCACCTGCAGATCGAGGCCCAGCTCCGCCAGGCGCCGATCGCGGAAGGCGATCATTTCGCGGAACTTCCATGTGGTGTCGACGTGCAGCACCGCGAAGGGCGGCTTGGCGGGGTGGAACGCCTTCAGCGCGAGATGGAGGAGGACCGACGAGTCCTTGCCGATCGAGTAGAGGACGACCGGATTTCGGAAGGCGGCAGCGGCTTCACGAAAGATGTGGATGGCTTCGGCTTCGAGCTGCTGCAGGTAAGACCGGTCGAGCGGTCGGTGGACTGGCAAGTCGGCTGTCCTTCTTTCGCTGGATCTAGGCGGAGACCTTGAATTCGTGCGGCGTCGGCCAGTCGAACAGGCCGGTGTCGATCCCGAGCAGGCGCAGGTAGGCCACGGCCTGATCGCGCATGCGGGAATCAGGCAGGTCGGTTCTGGTACGCTGAATGTGGCTGCCACGTCCCATGCGGGTGCCGTCGAGTGAGTGGCCGAGCTCCTTCTCGATCGCCTTCATGTGGTCGCTTCGGGCAAGGTTGACGGCGTCGGCCAGCAGGGCATGGTCGCGCGGTGTGCCTGCGAGATGATCGAGGATATCTGCCAACATTTCGACGGGGCGGTCCATCAGCTGCTCGTAGGGGACGAGCCGAACCAGATCGGGGTACCGGCGGGCCTGCTGCTGAAAGGAGATGAACTGCTTGGCATACGAGGCGAGCGCACCGCCGAACATGTAGTCGCGCAAGGAGACGCTCCTGAGCGGCCGGCCACGGAACGCGTTGTAAGCAAGACTGACATGCTCGCGAGAGTAATGCAGATAGGATGAGATTTGGTCAAGCGGGTTACGGTAGACGAGCACAATGCGCCCCCCGGTCCCTTTGCGGGCGGCTTTTTCCAGGGCCTTGGCGTCGATCGGCGTGTAGTCGTAGGGCGCGAGCTCGACCGGCGTGTGGCGGTAGTTCATCCCCTCGTGAAGATAGTCGAAGCCGGGCACGTGAAAGGGCGTCTGCGCCCACCATTTGGCGGCCTCGGGCTCGAAGCCGGGGCAGACCGTATGGCCGATGAACAAATGATCGGCTGGTAAGGTGCCTCCGACTTTGAAGAGGGGGCCGCCGCGAAAGCGGCCGAAGTCGAAGCGCGGCCCGAAAGGGTTGCCTGCGATCTTTCCGGTCAGGCGGTCGTCGATGCGTCCGCCGGCCTCGAGGTGGCACAGGAACGAGACCGCATAGCGCAGGAACCAGGTCCCGGAGCGCGGGATCGTCGACAGGACGGGAAGCTTGTACGCGGCGAACATCTTCCGTCTACGCAACCAGCGCCGGTAATCTCCTCCTTGGAGGATGTGACAAAAAATGCGCCGGGTCGGCCTGCATCTTGCGAGGCGAAACCCTCCATGGTCGCGATGCCGGACGCGACTTGCTAGAAGCGCTGCAGATCCATTGGCAGATCATTTGCAGGAGTTTCCATGTCATTCCGCGCGCTCGTGCTGAGCCAGGGTGCCGACCGCAAGGTCAGCGGCACCGTCGAGACCCTCTCCGAAGACCGGTTGCCGGCGGGCGACGTCACGGTCGCGGTCGACTACTCGACCCTGAACTACAAGGACGGGCTGGTCCTGACGTCGGGCGGTGGGTTGGTGAAGACCTGGCCGCATGTCGGTGGCATCGATTTCGCAGGGACCGTGGAGGCTTCCGACAATCCGGGTTTCAAGGCCGGCGACAAGGTGGTGCTTAACGGTTGGCGCGTCGGCGAGATCCATTGGGGTGGCTATGCGACCAAGGCCCGCGTGAAGGGTGACTGGCTCGTCAAGTTGCCGGCCGCGATCTCGACCAAGCGGGCGATGGCGATCGGCACCGCGGGCTACACCTCCATGCTCTGCGTGATCGCCCTGGAGAAGCACGGGCTGAAGCCGGCCTCGGGCGAGATCCTGGTGACGGGCGCCGCCGGTGGCGTGGGCTCGGTCGCCGTCGCGATCCTGGCCAAGCTGGGTTACAACGTCGTCGCCGCGACGGGCCGGCCGCAGGAGGGCGACTACCTGAAGTCGCTGGGCGCCACCACCATTCTCGATCGCAAGGAATTGACCGAGGCGCCCGACCGGCCGCTGCTCTCCGAGCGCTTCGCGGGCGTGGTCGATACGGTGTCGGGCGTGATGTTTGCCCGCGCCCTTGCCCAGGTGAAGTACGGCGGCGCGGCGGCAGTCTGCGGCCTGGCCGCCGGCCCGGCCTTCCCAGGCTCGATCCTGCCCTTCATCCTGCGTAGCGTCTCCGTCTACGGTATCGATTCGGTGATGCTGCCCAAGGGCCCCCGCGAAGAGGCGTGGAAGCGTCTTGGGACCGACCTGCCGCTCGACAAGCTCGACAGCACGGTGAGCGACGCCGGTCTTTCGGACCTCATGGCGCTCGGCCCGAAGATCCTGAAGGGCGAAGTGCGCGGCCGCGTGGTCGTCGACGTCAGCAAGTAGACGTTTCGTCCGGATCGCGGACCTCCAGGTCCGCCTCATGTGCTTTCGTGATCGCACGAGAGCATGAGCGGGTCTGGAGACCTGCGGTCCGGTGATGAGCGCCCCCAGCGCTAATCCAGCCTGAGATTGGCGGTGCGGATGATCTCGCGCCACGACGCCGTCTCGCTCTGGATCAACTGGGAGAAGGCCGCCGGATCGAGATCTGGCGCCTCGAACCCTAGCGCCCGATAGCGCTCCACGACTTCGGGAGCGGCCAGGGCCGCGGCGATGTCGGCTGCGATCTTGTTGGCGAGCGCAGCCGGTATGCCGCGCGGCGCGAACAGCCCCGCCCAGCCGGTGACCTCGTAGCCGCGCGTGGTCGGCTGCTCGGCAGTGGCCGGCACGTTGGGATAGAGCGGGTCGCGACGGGCAGCGGCCAGCGCAATGAAACGGATCTTGCCGGACTGCGCCATGCCGCCGGCGCTGGCCGCGCTGCCCAGCGCCCAGTCGACCTCCTTGGTCGACACCGCGTTGTAGAGCTGGCCGAAGTCGCGGTAGGGCACGTGGGTCATGCGGATGCCCATCATCGCCTCGAGCCGCAACGCACCCAGATGGCCCGGGCTGCCGATGAACCACGAGCCGTAATTGATCTTGCCGTGTGCTGCTTTCGCAGCGGCCACGATGTCGTCGATGCTGTTGAAGGGGCTGTCGGCCGCCACCGCGACGAAGAAGGGCGTGCGCAGCATCATGCGCAGCGGTGCGAAGTCCTGGGCCACGTCGTAGGGCAGCTTGCCGAAGGTCAGCGGATGCGTCGTGACATGGGTGTTGTCGAGCTGAATGAGATCGTAGCCCTCGCTGTTGCCCTGCTTGAACGCCGCCACGGCGATGAAGCCGTTGCCGCCAGGCTTGTTGTCGACCAGGACGGGCTGGGACCAGGTACGACCCAGGCGCTCCGACACCAGGCGGAGCGCGGCATCGGGACCCGAGCCGGGAGGAAAGGGCGTGACGATCCGGACGGTGCGTGTCGGATAGGGGTGCGCCTGGTTCGTCTGCGCGAAGGCCTTGCGTGCGGTCGAGCCGAGACAGGCGGCGCTCGCACTCGCGGACAGTCCAAATACGTGGCGCAACATGCGGCGTCGGTCGATCATTGTCGTCTCCCCCGCTGCCCGAGGTTTTCGTGATCGTTTCTACGCGGTGGCACTCGTTGCAATGCGAAAGCTATCGCGGCCCCAGAAATCCTCAAAGGAGAATTAGCCCGTTGCGTGGTTGGCGTCGCGGACAAGTGATAGGGTCGGCCCGTCCCATCTTCGCCGAAGGTATGCCTGATGACGCCCCCGAAAACCGCGCCCGCCGCCAACAATCTCGAAGCCTTCTTCATGCCGTTCACGGCGAACCGGCAGTTCAAGAAGAACCCGCGCCTGCTGGCGAAGGCCAAGGGCGTGCACTACTGGACGCCGGAAGGCCGCAAGGTGATCGACGGCACCGCGGGCCTGTGGTGCGTGAACGCCGGCCACGGCCGCGAGGAGATCAAGGCCGCGATCGCCCGCCAGCTCGATGAGATGGATTATGCGCCGTCCTTCCAGATGGGCCATCCCAAGGCCTTCGAACTGGCCGCCCGCCACGCCGCCCTGCTGCCGGGTGACCTGAACCACGCCTTCTACTGCAACTCCGGATCCGAGGCGGTCGACTCCGCGCTGAAGATCGCGCTGGCCTATCAGCGGGCCCGCGGCGAAGGCACCCGCACCCGCTTCGTCGGCCGCGAGCGTGGCTATCATGGCGTCGGCTTCGGCGGCATCTCGGTCGGCGGCATGGTCAACAACCGCAAGTGGTTCGGCGCCATGCTGCCGGGCGTCGATCATCTGCCGCACACCCATCTGCCGCAGAACGCCTTCGCCAAGGGCCAGCCTGAGCACGGCGCCGAACTCGCCGACGAGCTCGAGAAGATCGTCGGCCTGCACGATGCCTCGAACATCGCCGCCGTGATCGTCGAGCCCTGCGCCGGCTCGACCGGCTACCTGCCGCCGCCCAAGGGCTACCTGCAGCGCCTGCGCCAGATCTGCGACAAGCATGGCATCCTGCTGATCTTCGACGAGGTCATCACCGGCTTTGGCCGCCTCGGCACCGGCTTCGCGGCCGACAAGTTCGGCGTCATCCCCGACCTGATGACCGTGGCCAAGGGGATCTCCAACGCCACCGTGCCGATGGGCGGCGTGTTCGTGCGCAAGCACGTGTTCGACGGGCTGATGAACGGCCCGGAAAACGCCATCGACCTGTTCCACGGCTACACCTACTCGGCCCATCCGCTGGCCTGCGCCGCGGCGTCGGCCGTGCTCGACATCTACCGCGACGAGAACCTGTTCGAGCGTGCGGCCGAGCTCTCGCCTTACTGGGAAGAGGGTGTGCACTCGCTGAAGGGCCTGCCGAACGTCACCGACATCCGCAATCTCGGCCTGGCGGCCGGCATCGACCTCGCGCCCAAGGGCGCGGTCGGGGCGCGCGGCTACGACGCCTTCGTCAAGGCCTTCGAGCTCGGCCTGATGGTGCGCCAGTCGGGCGACGCCATCGCCATGTCGCCGCCGCTGGTGATCGAGAAGGCCCAGATCGACGAGATCATCGACATCACGGCCAAGACCATCAAGGCGGTCGCTTAAGACCGCCTCGCTTGCGGAGGCTGCAATGGTTTCGCTGACGGCCCTGGCCGCCTTCAGTGCGGTGGCGCTCGGCATGGTGCTGACGCCCGGTCCGAACATGGCATATCTCGTGTCGCGTTCGATCTGCCAGGGCCGGACCGCCGGCATGATCTCGCTGGCGGGCGTGGCACTTGGCTTCGTCACCTACATGCTGCTGGCTGCCTTCGGCATCACGGCGCTGGTGTTCGCGATACCTTATGCCTACGACGCGCTGCGCCTGGCCGGCGCGGCCTATCTCGGTTGGTTGGCCTGGAACGCCTTAAAGCCGGGCGGCCGCTCGCCGTTCCAGGTGCACGACCTGCCGCCCGACTCGCCGCGCCGGCTGTTTGCCATGGGGCTGCTGACCAACCTGCTGAACCCCAAGATCGCAGCCCTCTATCTGTCGCTGCTGCCGCAGTTCGTCGACGCCGAGCAGGGCAATGTGCTCGGCCAGACGCTGATGCTGGGGGCGACGCAGATCGCCATCAGCGTGACCGTCAACGCGCTCATCGTGCTGGGGGCGGGCACGGTGGCGGCCTTCCTCTCTGGCCGGCCGTTCTGGATGGCCGCACAACGCTGGCTGATGGGCACGGTGCTGGCCGTGCTCGCCGTCCGCATGGCATTCGACACGGGGCGCCGCTAAAACCTTCCCATGGACGGGCCGCTGACGAGAGGCGGGCCCGAAGGACAGGGTAGGGCGCGTGACTCTCGATGACGGGCTAGCGGCACTTGTCGGCGCGGCGGCGGCGATGGCGCATGTCGCCATCGCCGGGTCCGTCACGGTTCACGCTCTCCTCCATAAGCGCAATGTCGGCGCGGCAGTCTCGTGGATCGGGATCGCCTGGCTGTCGCCGTTCCTGGGCGGCCTGCTCTACGCCATCATGGGCGTGAACCGGGTCAAACGGCGTGCCAAGCGCCTGCGGCGCGAGCATCTGCCGCCCGTGGCGGGCAGTTCGGCAACGGCCGTGTCCGATCCGCTGACGCCGCTGGAGTTCGCCATCGGCCATCTGACGGGGCGGCCCTCCGCCGCCGGCAATACCATCGAGATGCTGCGCAGCGGCGACGAAGCCTATCCGCGCATGCTGGAGGCAATCGGCCAGGCGCAGAAGAGCGTCGGGCTGTGCAGCTATATCTTTCGAGCCGATGCTGCCGGCGAGAAGTTCCACCAGGCGCTGATCGAAGCCAAGCGGCGCGGCGTAGAGGTGCGCGTGCTGATCGACGGGATCGGCGGCGGCTATTTCTGGTCGGGGACGTACCAGCATCTGCGCAAGGCCGGCGTGCCGGTCGCGCGCTTCCTGCATTCTTATTTTCCCTGGCAGATGCCTTTCGTGAACCTGCGCAACCATCGCAAGCTGCTGGTGATCGACGGAAAGCTGGCCTTCACCGGCGGCCTCAATATCGGCGCCGAGAATGTCGAAGCGGCGACGCCCGAGCATCTGGTGCGCGACACCCACTTTCGGGTCGAAGGACCGGTGGTCGAGCAGTTGACCGACGCCTTCGCCGACGACTGGCTGTTCACCACGGGCGAGCAGCTCATCTCGCCGGCCTGGTTTCCTGCCCAGGCACCGGCCGGCACCGTGTCGGCCCGGGCCATCACGTCGGGGCCCGACGAGGACGTCGAGCAGATCGAGTTCGTGGCGCTTCAGGCGATCTCCTGCGCGCGTCGGTCGATCCGGGTCGTGACGCCGTATTTCCTGCCGCCCGAGCCGCTCACCATGGCGCTGGGCCTGGCGGCCATGCGCGGCATCGAGGTCGATATCCTGCTGCCGGAGAACTCCAACCACGCGATCCTCGACTGGGCGCGGCGGGTGCCGCTGCGGCCGCTGGTCGAGGCCGGTTGCCGGGTCTGGCTGATGCCGCCGCCGTTCGACCATTCCAAGCTGATGACGATCGACGAATCGTGGTCGCTGATCGGCAGCGCCAATTGGGACACACGCAGCTTCCGCCTCAATTTCGAGCTCAATGTCGAACTGCACGACGCCGCCTTCGCGCGCGGGATCATCGAGGCGATGGTGCCGCATAAGCGGCTGACGGCCGCCGAGATCGACGCCGACCCACTGCCGATCCGCCTGCGCAACGCCGCGGCGCGCCTGCTCCAGCCCTATCTGTAGAAGCGGCGCAGCCGGTCCTTGCGCGGCTTGCGGGCCTTTGTCGCCGGCGCGCTATTGCTGTCGGCGAGGTCGAGCTCGAGCCGGATCGGGCGGTGATCGGAGGGGCCGAAATCCAGGGCATAGGCCGAACGGCAGACCAGCCCATGGGCCAGGCAGCGGTCGAGACGGAAGGGCACGACGTTGCTGGCAAGATGCGTCGGCTCCCGCGGACCGACATCGACGAAGCCCGGCAGCAGCACCGGCCCGACCGCATTGTAGTCGCCGATGATCGCCGAGGGGCGGCCGTGCAGGGCAGCCGCGACACGGCCGAGCTGCCGGCGGTTGAGCAGCTGGCCGTGCGAGAGATGGACGTTGGCGAAAGTGATCTCGCCGATCTGCGCAATCTGCGCCCGTCGCCGCGGCAGTCGTCCGGGCAGGCGCGACGCCGGCAGCGACAGCGCCGTCGGTCGCGGAAAGGGGGTCGGACTCCAGATCGCCAGCCCGTGGATGCGGCCGAGCCACGATAGCCGATGGAAATGGCCGCCGATCAAGTCGGGCAGCGTTTCCATATGCTTGGTCGCTTCCTGCATCAGGAAGAGATCGGGCCTTTCCTTCTGCGCCAGCGCGGCCACGTCCTCGGCCGCGGCGCCGGTGAGCCGCAGCAGGTTCCAGCTCAGCACCTTCACGGGCCGCTCACGTCTTGGCGGCCCGGTCGCGCCGGGCACGGCGGATCTGCTCGGTCATCGAGGCGGTGCCGCCGGCCGCCGCCTGCAGCTCATGGCGGAACTGCTCGCGGCGCTCGTGAACTGAGGCGATCACCAGGCCCATCGGCACGCCGAGACCGACCAGGGCCGATTCGGCCAGCTGCAGGCTCGCTTCGATGGTCTCGGGCACGGTGTCGGTGACGGCGAGCGTATAGAGATGGCGCGCATGTTGCGCATCGTGGGCGCGGGCGACGATCATCACGTCAGGGCGGCGGGAGCGGACGGCGCGGACGACGTCGTCGACTGCGGCGGTGTCGATGGTGACGATGACGCCCACCGCTTCGTCGATGCCGCAGCGCTGCAGGAAGAGCGGGTTGGAAGCATCACCGAAATAGACCGGCCGGCCGAGCTTGCGCCAGCGCTCGACCCGCGGCGCATCGCGGTCGGCGGCAATGTAGGCGATCTCGTGCCGGTCGAGCATGTCGCAGATGAGCTGCCCCACCCGGCCATGTCCGACCACGATGACGCGCTTGGCATGGTCGTCCGGGGGCAGGGCGGTCGAAGGCGCCTCACCCGAGATCTCCCGCGCGACATGCTGGGCGGCGCGGCGGGCAACCAGCGAGACGAAGGGCAGGGTGGCCATGGTCAGCGAGACGACGGTCAGCAAGGCGGCGGCGACGCCGGCCTCGATCAGGCTGAACTGGGTCGCGAGCCCGATGCCGATGAAGGCGAACTCGCCGCCCGGCGCCAGCAGCAGGGCGGTTTCGACGCTGGCCGCCCAGGGCACGCCGAACAGGCGGCAGAGCGGGGCGAGCAGGACCGACTTGGCGATCATCATGGCCGCGAAGCCGCCGATCACCAGCAGCGGCTCGCGCCAGATGAAGCTCAGGTCGATATGCATGCCGACCGAGAAGAAGAAGACGCCGAGCAGCAGGCCGCGAAACGGGTCGATCATCGCCTCGACGGCCCGGCGATATTCGGTCTCGGCGAGCAGCAGGCCGGCGATGAACGCGCCCAGCGCCATCGACAGGCCGGCATAGGCGGCGATCACGCCCGAGCCGACGGCGATCAGCAGGGTCGCCGCCATGAAGAATTCCGGATTGTCGGTCGAGGCGGCGAGCCGGAACAGCGGCTTCAGCACGAGGCGTCCGACCAGGGCGATGATGCCGATCGCCACCACCGCCTCGAGCAGGGCGATCACGATGCCCTGCACGACGTTGCCTTCGGAGTGTCCGCCCAGCGCGCTGATCAGGAACAGCAGCGGCACGACGGCGAGATCCTGCGCCAGCAGGATGGCGAAGCTCGTTCGGCCGGTGGTCGACATCATGCGCCGCTGGCCCGACAGCAGCTCCATGACGATCGCCGTCGAGGAGAGCGCAAGGCAGGCGCCGATGATCAGGGAAGCGGCCGGTGGCTGGCCGAGCCACAGCGCCGCCAGGCTGATCACGATGGTCGACAGGCTGGCCTGCAGGCCGCCCAGTCCGAACACCAGGCGACGCATGGTGATCAAGCGGCGCATCGAGAGTTCGAGGCCGATGAAGAACAGCAGGAAGACAATGCCTAGATCGGCGATGAAGGCGATCTGCCTTTCGCCGGTCACCGTCAGCCAGGCGATGGTGCGGGAATGCTCGGCGAGCCGGCCGAGGCCGAAGGGGCCCAAGGCGGCGCCGACCACCAGAAAACCGAGAACCGGACTGATCTTGAGGCGGTGAACGACCGGTGCCACGACGGCGGCGGTGCCCAGGACGATGAGCGCATCCTTGAAGACGAAGATTTCACTGGGTCCTGCCATTGCCTGCAAACATAGACTGCGGCCGGCGATCTGTGCACACTTTCCTCGACTGAGATCGACATCGGGATGAAACGACATGAAGGTGGTCATCACCGGCGGCGCCGGCTTCCTCGGCAAGAAGCTGGCCCGGCGAATCCTGCAACAGGGTGAGATCGCGGGCGCTTCGGGCCGGCCGGAGAAGGTGAGCGAGCTGCTGCTGTTCGACATCGGCAAGGCGAGCGGCCCCGGCCTCGACGATCCGCGGGTCAAGGCGCTGGACGGCGACATCTCGAATTTCGCCACCGTGCAGACGATCATGCAGGGCGCGGCCACCGTGTTCCATTTTGCCGCAGTCGTCAGCGCCGGCGCCGAAGCCGACTTCGACCTGGGCTACCGGGTCAATCTCGAGGGCACCCGCAACGTCCTCGAGGCCTGCCGTGCGCTGGGCACCAATCCGCGGGTGGTCTTCACCAGTTCGCTGGCAGCCTTCGGCGGCGACCTGCCGCCCGCCGTGACCGACGATACGCCGCTCACGCCGCAGACCTCGTACGGGGCGCAGAAATCGATCGGCGAGTTCCTGGTGCGCGACTACACCCGCAAGGGCTATCTGCGCGGCACCTCGGTTCGACTGCCGACCATCTGCGTGCGCACCGGCCTGCCCAACAAGGCGGCGTCGACCTGGGCGAGCTCGGTGGTGCGCGAGCCGCTGACCGGTGTCGACGTCGTCTGCCCGGTGACGCCCGAGACCGTCATGGTGGTGCTGAGCCCGCGCAAGACGGTCGATGCCTTCGTGCGTCTGCACGATCTGCCGCCTGACGCGTTCGGCCCCGGCCGGACCTTGCTGCTGAACGGCATCAAGGTGACGGCCAAGGAGCTGGAGCAGGCGGTCGGCCGCCATGCCGGCAACCGCAAGGTCGGCAAGGTGAGCTGGCAGCACGACCCGGCGATCCAGAAGATCTGCGACGGCTGGCCTCAGGGCATCGATTCGGCCCGTTCCCGCCGTCTCGGCTTCGAGACCGACAAGGATCTCGACGAGGTCGTCCGCAATTTCATCGCCGACGATATCGAGGAGCAGCTGAAGATCGCGCGGCCGGCGTAGTTTCCGCTTCCGGCCAAGGCGCTGTTGCGTTCATGCGTCTTCGCCTCCCCATTCAGATGCTAGGGAGTGGACACTGCGCTCATCAGTCCTCTCCCGCGCAGTGGGAGAGGAAGGGACCCATTGCGGAGCAATGGGGAGGTGAGGGTATACGAGCCGGAAAAGACGTGCGGGTAGAGAAATCCCCCTCACCCAGCCTCTCCCCCAAGGGGGAGAGGAGAATGAGAGAAGGTGCCGTTAGCACAAGAACGGGCGAGGAAAAGAAGTGTCCCCTCCCTAGCCATTCAGACGGGGAGGAGGAATGTCAGCGCGACACTCGCCCTTAGGGAGAGGACAGTGATCAGCCGCGCAGCATCCGCCAGCCGTTCTGCAGGTGGCGCAGCGGGCCCCAGACGTGGCGGGTGCGCATCATGTGCCAGCGCTGCGGCTCGTTGTCGGGGCCGGCGATGGCGCCGGCGTCCTCGACATAGTCGGTGATGCCGACCGCATCGGTGTCCCACGGTCCGGTCGTCTTGAAGATCGTGGTCTTGGCGCCGTAGCCCAGGAGGGTGCGCGACATGCCCGAGGCCATGAAGTCCATGTAGCGGGGCAGGCTCTCGGGACGGCAGAGATAGCCTTTGTTGAAGCCCACCGCGAGCAGGCGGAAGTGGAAGGGGTTCTTCTCGAGGTAGCGGATCACTTCGGTCGTGTTGGCCGGGTAGCGCGGTGAGAAGAAATCGTCGATCACCACGATGCCGTCGGTATTGACGATACGGTTGGCGAATTCGAGCTCGCGATACACGGCGGTGCCGGTGTGCTCGCCGTCGATATGGAACCAGCGCACCGTCTGGTGCATCGCCTGCAGGTCGAGCTTGGCCGGCAGATCGGCCGACGGGCCGGAGAGCGGCACGATGTTGGCGGGTTGCGCGCCGACCGATTCGATCGAACGGCGCACCGCCGGCTCGTCGAGCCGGAGGTCGCACAGGTAGAGCTTCTCGTTGCCCTTGCGATAGGCCGCCAGGACCGACGCCGAGCGACCGCGCCACACGCCGATCTCGAACAGGTCGCCGGCCGTGCCGGCCTGCTGATCGAGCAGGGCGCGCCAGACGCAGTAGGACTGGAACATGAACCAGCCCGGTATGGCGTCGATTTTCTCCCAATTGAGCATCGTCGGTCCTCGCTTGCGGGGCCTTGCTAACAGCGCCCCCGCGTCGCTGCAAGCCGTCCGCGCTTGCACCTGCGGTGACCCTCCTGTAGAGCCGCGAACACAGGAAAATGCCAACGACCGCAGTCGCATACAGGGCCACGATCGGCCTGCTCTGGGCCCTGGTGCTCTGGCATAGCTGGGAGTGCCGGGGGCTTTTCGTCGATGGTTCGGCATTCCTCGTGCAGATTGCCCGGCGCGAATGGTTCTTCGACTTCTATGGGCCGCGCCTCTACGCCATGGTGCTGGGGCAGTTCCCCGCCATCGTGGCGCTGTTTCTCGGGGTCACCGACCTCCATCTGCTGGCGCAGATCCTGTCGCTTGGACTTCTGGCCCTGCCGACGGCCTTCTACCACGTCGCCCTGACGCGCGTCCGGGACGAACCGGTCCTGCTCGCCGCCGTGATCGCCGTGATCGGCACGGTCTTCATGACGACGTCGTTCTTCATTGTCGGGGAATACAACACCGCCTTCGCCGTGGTGATCGCCGTCACGGCGCGACTTGTCACGGCCGAACGGCTGACCGCCGCCGACGGCGCCTTTCTGTTGGCCGCCGGCCTGGTCAGCGTGCGGACCTACGAGGTGATGATCTATTGCGGTCCACTGGTCGCCCTCATGATCGCCTGGCGCCTCTACGACGCGCCGCGGCGCCCCTGGTGGCCTACGACATTGCACGTCATGGCGGCCCTGCTGTTCCTGGCGGGGATGGTGGTGGCGGCCGACTCGATCATCCATCCCTTTTCACAGGAGCATCTCAGCAAGACTGCGTCGACCGTGCTGAACGCCTGGCAGAACGTCCAGTTCGATCTGACCTTGCTGGCCGCCCTCGTGATCGTGATCTGGGCGATCGCCCGCCCGGCCGCACTGGCGACGCCCAGACCCTACCTGGTTGCCGGTATTTTCCTCGTCCTGCTGGTGCTCTCGCCGCTCCTGGCGCTGACCGACACGCTGGTGCGGCCGCATGCCAAGTCGCAGTACACGGCGCGCAGCGTCGCCGGCCTCGTGGTCGCGACCGTCGCCGTCCTGATGTGGCTCTACAAATCGCGGCTCGGCGAGCGGATCGCGGCGTTTCGGGAATTGCGGGCGCCGATGGCTGCACGACGGCTGCTGGCCTTCAGCCTGCTCATGGTCGTCGCGGTGGTGCCGTCGGACGCCTTCCTCACGCTCGAATGGCGGCACTATCTCGATACCGTGCGGTCGATCGTGCGCCAGCAGAGCGGCGTGATCGCCTACGAGGACACACCGCTCGCCAAGCCGCCGCTGGAAATGCTGGTCGAGCCGTGGATCCTGCCCAGCCAGAGCCTGGCGCTGCGCTCCAAGAGGGGCGACGGCATCATTGCGCCACCGCGCGATTTCGATAGTTGGCAGCCGTTCCCGCCGGACGAGCCTTATCCGCTGGGTCCATACGTCTGGCGAGACTGACGATCTGCTTTGCGCGCGGCATGCGAGCAAATCTGCCGCGATGGACAAAGCTTTGGTGTTGTTTTTGAATGTCGGTCAGCGAGGGGCGTCAATGTTGAAAATCGGATCGCTGGAACATCGCGACGCATTCTGCCGGCACTTCACGGAGACCTACACGGCGTACGATCCGGACACTCTGCCGTGGCCCGAGCTCGACGAGGCGGCGCTGGGCCGTCTGCGTGCCGTGCCGTTCTGGGAGGAGGTCTTCTATACCGAGCGCCGTGCCGGCGCGATCGTGGCCGCCTTCACCGAGACGGTTGACGATCCGGTGCTGAAGAAGGCGCTTGCGCTGCAGGGCGAGGAGGAGAGCCGGCACGCGCGGCTGATCCGCGTGATGATCGACAAGTACGGGCTCGACGCACCGGAACGGCCGCTCGAGGACATCAGCGACAATATCGATCGACGGTTCAAGGATTTCGGCTTCGGCGAGTGCCTGGATTCGTTCCTCGGCTTCGGCCTGTTCAAGATCGCCTATCAGTCGGAGTTCCTGCCGAAGGAGATGCTGAAGATCTTCGAGACGCTGATGTACGAGGAAACCCGGCACATCGTGTTCTTCGTCAACTGGATGGCCTACACGGAAGCCCGTCGCGGCTGGCTGGCGCGCAGGCTGCTGCCGCTCACCAGCTTCCACTACTACATGCGTTCGCTGCGCCGCATGGCGGGCCTCGCCAAGCGCGGCAAGGATTTGAACGACGGCAAGAACTTCGCTGCCACCCAGGTCAGCATGTTCCTCGACGGCTTCAATTTCCGTCAGTTCCTCGAGGATTGCTACGCCGAGAACGGCCGGCGCATGGAGGCGTTCGAGCCGGAACTGCTGCGTCCGAGCTTCATGCCGCAGCTCGCGGACGTGGCGCTCAAGGCGCTGCGCCTGTGGTACGCCCGCTCGACGCCGGCGTCGGAGCAGGCCGCCCCGCGCTGAGCGCTACGCCGATATCTTGGCTTTCATGTTCCTCTCCCCCTTGGGGGAGAGGCTAGGTGAGGGGGCCGCAACGACACACGTATGATCGTAGTGTCCTTCGCTTCCCCCTCACCCTACCTCTCCCCCGAAACGGGGGAGAGGAGAATGAAAGAGGCCTCAATCACGGATCGGGCGGCCGCGCCAGCAGGGCGGGCCGGAACACCATCGTGACCAGGATCTCCCAGCCCAGCGAGATCATCAGCAGGCGACCCATGCTGGCGGTCCCCGGATGGTGCGACAGCCAGAGCGCACCGAAGGCGGTGGCGGTGGTCAAGGCGCTGAACACGACGGCACGCATCAGGCTCGACTTCAGCATCGCCGGCTCGCCGGCGCGCCAGGCCATCACGAAGTAGATGTTGAAGGCGACGCCGACGCCGAACAGCAGCGGCAGGGCAATGATATTGGTGAAGTTGAGCGGCAGGTCGAGCGCGGCGCAGGTCGCGAAGGTCAGGAGGCCGCTCAGCACCACCGGCAGCATGGTGAGCGTCACGTCCCACAGGCGGCGCAGCACGACGACCAGCAACACCACGATCGCCACGAACGAGTAGCCGCCCGCCTGCAGGAAAGCTTCGACGACGCTGTCGCCCGATTCGCAAATCGAGATCGGCTGGCCGGTTGCGTCCGGGGCGATCGACTGGACGGCGCGTGAGAAGCGCCGGATCGACTCGTTGTCCTCGCGGGTCGAGTCGACATGGCCGTCGCGCGGCAGCACCTGGATGCGGGCCCGGCCGTCCCGCGTCGTCCAGTCGGCGACCAGATCGGGCGGCAGGCTCTTCAGGCTGATCGGCTCGGCCTGCAGCAGGGCGCGCACCTGGTCGAGCATGACACGAAGCGGGACCGTCACGGCGGCCTGTGCGGCGGCGCGGACTTCCGGCGTGGCCGCCGCCAGCCGATCGAGCACCGCGGCCAGGCGGCGGACCGAGACGGCGGCCGGCGCCTGTGCCTCGCCGGCAGCGGCGCGCAGCGCCGCTGCCGTCGCCGACAGGCTCTGGCGCAGCTCGGCATCGCTGGGTGGCGGGCTGGGCGACGCCTGCAATGCCGGGCCGAGACGCTTGGCGGCGTCGGCGATCAAGGCGAGCTTCTCGGGCTGATCGGCCGGCACGAAGCTCTGCAGGGACACGGTTCGCGCCACGTCCGGCAGGGCGTCCAGGCGGCGCTGCAGGTCGGGCACTTGCGACAGCGACGGCGCCAGGACGTTGATCGCGTCGGGCGTCCAGTCGGGATCGCTGGCAAGCGCATGCAGGGTCGCCATCGATTCGACCTTGTCGCTCCTGAGATTGAGCGGATTGAAATCGAAGCGGACGAACGGCAGCAGCGCGGCCGAGACGATCGCCGCGAGCGTCGCCACGATCAGCACGGCGCGGCGGCGGGGGCGCAGGAAGGCGTCGACCGGCGCCAGCATGTCGAAGCCGACTTCGGCCGTTCCGCTCACCCGGGGGCGCAACAGCATCAGCAGGGCGGGCAGCAGGACGATGCTCAGCACGAAGGCCACGCCCATGCCGAGGCCGGCGATGATCCCGAGCTCGGCCACGCCGATGAAGGTCGTGGGCAGGAAGGCGAAGAAGCCGGCACCGATCGCCATGGCCGAAAGCGCCAACGCCTTTCCGACACCGGCACCGGCCGCCGCCAGCGCCTTGGCGAGATCGTGATGGATCAGGCGCTCGGCAAGGAAGCGGACGCTGAACTGGATGCTGAAGTCGACGCCCAGTCCGACGAACAGGGGAATGAAGGCCACTGAGATCAGGTTGAAACGTCCGGTCGCCCACAGGCCGATGGCCGCCGTCATGAAGAGGCCGGCGAGCGTGGTGAGGAGGATCGCGATCACCACACGGCTCGACCGTACCGCGAGCCACATGATGCCGAGCAGGGCGATCGCCATGGCTGCGACGACCATGTCGGCGTCCTGGGCAAGGGTGACGAACTCCTCGTCGGCCAGCGGCACGGGGCCGGTGAGGCGAACCGTGACGCCGTGCGCCGGATCGAGGCCCAGCGCCTTGGCTGCCGCGCGGATGGCGTCGCTTGCCGCCGCTCCCGGCTCCAGTGCCGAGTAGTTCATCACCGGCTGGACCAGGATGACGTTGCGCAGCTCGCGCGATCCCGCCGGTGCGCCGGCGATCAGTGTGCGCCAGGAGAAGTAGGCGGGCTTGCCGTCCGCCGCCTGCTCGAAGGTCTCCGCCAAAGCGGTGGACGCGGGCGCCAGCTCCTCGAGCTTCATCTGCCCATGTTTGATCCCCATTGCCATGCCTGACAGGGCGGCCAGGACGCCGCGCAGGCTGGGATCGGCGGCCAGCGGGCCGAGCAGAGGCGCGGCCTTGACGAGTTGCTCGGTGGTCGCCGCCACGTCCTTCACGGGCAGCAGAAGCAGCCCGTTGCGCTCGAAGAAGGCCCCGCCGTCGGGACGCCGCACGCTGTGAAACAGGTCGGGTTTGCCCTCGAGGGCGGCGACCAGGCGCGCGGTCGCCGCGTCGGTCAGCTCGGGCGTCTGGCCATCGACCACCACCATGGTGAGACGGTTGAACTGCGGGAACGCCGCTTCGAAGGCGAGCTCACGCTGCCGCCAGTCGAGCTTGGTCGAAATGAGCTGCGCTGTGTCGGCCGTCATCGCGAAGTGGCGGGCGGTGTAGGCGAGCGCCACGGCGGTGAGGGCAGTGGCCAGGAGAAGGACGATCAGCGGATGGCGTGTGCTGATCTCGACAATGCGGCCGATCGACGAAGTCCTGGTGGACACAAATGCCTCGGTGAACACGGGGGCGACAGGACACTGCCGGTCCTCCCCCATTAACGGCGGCGGCGCGACCTCGCAAATGGCGGACGGCCGGCTTTCCGTCAGCCGATCGGATTGGCCGGCCGGTGGGAAGCCGTCATCGATCCTGCGGTTCGGTCCTCAGTTCGGGGACGGACGGGGACGGATCTGCCGTCTTGCGCGATTTGGCCCGCGACCAGGGCTTGGCCAGGAACAGCGCCAGCCGCGCCAGCGCCGGCACGGTGGTCGGGCGGGCCAGGCGGAAATCGTAGCCCGAGAAACGCCGATCGTTTTCGCTGAGGCAGATCTTCAGGAGGTCGAGCACGCCGACATCGCCCGCCGTGACGGATTGCGCGCTGCTCATGGTGAAGTTGCTGTCTTGTTCGGTCGCCATGTCGCCCTTGTTCATCTGGCGTGCCAGCACCAGGCGCTCCCAGGCGATGACGGCCCAGACCGCCGCGATCCTGAGCTCGAAGAAGGGACGGCGCCACAAGGGCAGATTGGCGCGGCGCCAAGCCAGCCAGTTGGCGAACAGGAGGATGTGACGGCACTCCTCCTGGACGACCGGCTCGAAGGTCTCGACCAGCTCGGCGGGAAAGAAGCCGGAGCGGTGCGCCAGCTCGAACAGGCCGAAGGCGAAGAAGCTGTCGATGCACTCGCAGAAACCGGTGACCAGGTAGGACCATTCCGCGTCGCGCGGTTTCTGGTAGGGCGGCTCGACGGCAAGCGGAATGCCGTAGGCCTGGACCAGCTTGGACAGCACCTCCTTGTGCCGGTTCTCCTCCCAGGCATTCAGCAGGATCGCGCCGCGCATCTCGGGATCGTCCAGCGTCTGGGCATAGGTGGCGAAGCGCAGCCGCGCCTTGCCCTCGGTCTGGACGGCGATGTCCCAGATCGGCAGCGCGGTGATCCGCTTCAGCATGTCCGGCGAGAGCTTCGGCCAGTCGATCACCGATGGCCGGTAGGGATTGAAGGTCTCGTGAAACATCCGACAGGTTTCGCGCCGATGCGCGTCGGAGCCGAGCGGCAGCTCGCCGTCGTGTCGGCTGCTCCAGAATCGCGACGTGCGGTCGGCGGCCTCGAGGGTTTCGCGACTGGGGGTTTCGATTTGCTGGGCCGGCGGAACGAAGCCGAGCGCCGCCATCTGGGCTGAGTAGTAATCGTCGTCGGCGGTCATGCCGGCAGTTTACTTCAGCTTCGTCCGCTAAGGCACCGTCCATAGGAGACCGTGCCTGGACATTGGCACGGTCAGTGCAGCACTAGGAATTCCGACCCTCAGGGGCGCATCCACATCGACGAACGGCCGGTGCCGCGTACGGGCGCCGCGAGCTCGACGAATTCGCAGAGTACCTGACGGGTATCCCGGGGATCGATGATCTCTTCGATCCAGAAGCTTTCGGCGCTGCGGAAGGGCGAGCGCAGCTTGTTCAGCCGGTCCTCGATCTCCTCCATCTTGGCCTTGCGGTCGGGAGCGGCGTCGAGGTCGGCCCGGTAGGCGGCCTCGATGCCGCCTTCGAGCGGCAGCGAGCCCCAGCGGCCGGACGGCCAGGCATAGCGCCAGTTGAGCCGCGCGCCGTTCTGGTGCGCCGCGCCTGCCACGCCGAAGGCGTTGCGGATGATGAAGGTGCACCAGGGCACCGTCGACTGGAACATCGCCGACATGGTGCGCACACCCTGGCGGATGACGCCGCTCTTCTCGGCCTCGAGGCCGATCAGGAAGCCGGGGCAGTCGCAGAAATAGACGACCGGCAGATGGAAGGTCTCGGCGAGGTCGACGAAGCGCGCCACCTTCTGGCAGGCATCGGCCGTCCAGCCGCCGCCGTAGAACATCGGATCGCTGGCCATCACCGCCACCGGCCAGCCGTCGATGCGCGCCAGCGCCGTGACGACCGAGCGGCCATAGAGCTTGCCCATTTCGAAGAAGCTGCCCTGGTCGACGATCTTCTCGACGATCGGCCGGATGCGATAGACCTTGCGGATGTCGCGCGGGATCGCCTCGAACAACGACTCCTCGCGGCGCTTGGGGTCGTCGGTCTGGGGGCCGCGATCGGCCGTCTCGTAGACGGAGGAGGGCATGTAGGACAGGAAGCGCCGGGCGAGCGCAAAGGCCTCGTCCTCGCTGTCGGCGGCCTCGTCGATCGCGCCGGCGCGCAGCTGGATCTCCCAGCCGCCCAGCTCCTGCTTGTCGAACTGCTTGGGGCTCAGCCGGTTCACCACCGGCGGGCCGGCGACGAACATCGCCGAGATCTCCTTCACCATCACCGAGTAGTGCGTGGCGGCGAGCCGCGCCGCGCCGAGGCCGGCGACCGAGCCCAGGCCCAGCCCGACCGTGGGCACCGTGCCCATGTTCTGCACGACCCACTCCCAGCCACGCACGCCCGGCACGTTGGCGCGGCCCGTCGTCTCGATGGTCTTCACCGAGCCGCCGCCGCCCGAGCCCTCGATGATCCGCACCAGCGGCACGCGATACTGGTTGGCGAAGCGCTCGATGAAGATGTCCTTTTCCTTGATCGTGGCGTCGGCCGAGCCGCCGCGCACGGTGAAGTCGTCGCCGGTCACGGCGACGGCGCGACCGTCGATGCGGGCACGCCCCATCACGGCATTGGCGGGCATGAGATGGACGAGGTCGTTGCGGCCGTCATACTCGGCCTTGCCGGCGACGCTGCCGACCTCGCGGAAGGAGCCGGGATCGACAAGGCGATCGATGCGCTCGCGCACCGTCAGTCGGCCGCCGTCGTGCTGGCGCTTCACCTTGTCGGCGCCACCCATCTGCTTCGTCATTTCCTGACGCCGCCGCAGCTCGTCCATCTCCGGTTGCCAGCTCATTCATTCCCTCCGTCCGTCGTCCGTCGTTCGTAGCAAAGGCCGGCGACCGCTCGCTACGGCGAAAGACCGGACCTACTGCCGCCGCGTCGGTGGACGAAATGCACGGCGACAATTGCAGTCCGCCATTACCCTCACCTATGATGCGATAATCGTCTGCTCGATCTGGGGAGACCGGCTCATGGCGATGGCGCGGGTTTCGGCCGAAAGTGGGCTGTCCTCATGGTGGAAGGTCGCGGCGATCGTGACCATGATGTTCGGCTTCTCGGTGTTGATCGGGCTGACCGCCGAAGCCTATCGTAAAGCGCCGCCCATACCGGGCAAGGTTATGGATCCTTTGGGCAGTGTCCTCTTCACCAGCGAGGACGTTGCCGCCGGTCAGCAGGTCTTCCTCAAATACGGCCTGATGGCTAATGGCACGATATGGGGCCACGGCGCCTATCTCGGCCCGGACTTTTCCGCTCAGTATCTCCACAACTGGGCGCTCGATGCCGCCGAGCAGGCCGCCCGTGCCCGCTTTCTACGGCCCTATGCCGAGCTCACATCGGAACAGCGGGCCGAGATCGATGGTGGCGTCGCCCGCACCATGAAGCACAACGGCTATGACGCGGCGAGTGGGACACTGCGCTTCAGTGCCGTCGATGCCGCGTCCTTCGCGCGCCAGATCGACTACTGGGCGGCGTACTTCGTCACACCGGCGCTGAACGGCGGACTGGCTCCCAAGACGATCATCGATCCACGGGAGCTGTGGCAGCTCACGGCGTTCTTTGCCTGGACGGCCTGGGCCTCGACCGCCCAGCGGCCCGGCGAGCCTCACTCCTACACCAACAACTTTCCCTACGATCCGCTAGCGGGCAACGTCCTGACCAGCGGTGCGGTGATCTATAGCGCCATCAGTTTGGTGTTCCTGCTGGCGGGAACCGCCATCGTGCTGCTGGCCTATGGCCGCTTCAATCAGCTCGGCTGGCACAGGCCGGAACAGTCTTCGACGCAGGCGATGGCGGCAGTCTCCGCCCTGGCGCCGGCCACACCCACACAGCAGGCGGCCCTCAAGTTCATGACCGTCGCGGCGCTTCTCTTCGTCGTGCAGACCTTGGTCGGTGGCGGCGTCGCGCACTACCGTGCCGAGCCGGGCGATTTCTACGGCATCGATCTGGCATCGTTCCTTCCCAGCAACTTGCTGCGTATCTGGCATGTCCAGCTCGCAATCTTCTGGATCGCCACGTCCTATGTCGGCGGCGCTCTGTTCGTTGCCGGCATGTTGAGCCGCAGCGAACCGCCGGGACAGCGGCCGGCCATCCATCTGCTGTTCGTCGCCATCGTTATCGTCGCGGTCGGCAGTCTGCTCGGCGAATGGGCCGGGTTGCTGCAGTGGCTGGGCGATGCCTGGTGGTGGATAGGCAATCAGGGCTGGGAGTATCTTGAGATCGGCCGCGCCTGGCAGATCCTGCTGGCGATCGGCCTGGTTTTCTGGTTCGTCCTGCTGTGGCGCAACGTTAAAGGTGAGCTGGCCAACCCGCTGCGCCGGCCGCTCGTCGTCTTCTTCCTGATCGCCACCGCGGCAATTCCGGTCTTCTACCTGCCGGCATTGTTCTACGACGGCGCCACCCATTTCACGATCGTCGACACTTGGCGGTTCTGGATCATCCATCTCTGGGTCGAAGGTTTCTTCGAGCTGTTCGTCACCGTCGTCGTCGGCATCGTCTTCTACGAACTCGGGCTGGTCGGGCGCGATACGGCACTGCGGGCGATCTACCTCGACGTCGTGCTGGTGTTCGGCGGCGGGCTGATCGGCACTGGCCATCACTGGTATTTCAACGGCCAGACCGAAACCAACATGGCGCTTTCGGCGGCATTCTCGGCCCTCGAAGTCGTGCCGCTTACCATCATCACGCTCGACGCCTGGCATTTCGTTACGGTGACGCGCGGCGAGGGCGGCAAGTCGTTCCGCCACAAATGGACGTTCTATTTCCTGATGGCGGTGGGCTTTTGGAACTTCACCGGCGCCGGTGTCTTCGGTTTCCTGATCAACATGCCGATCGTGAGCTATTTCGAGACCGGTACCAACCTCACGGCCAATCACGGCCATGCTGCGATGATGGGCGTCTTTGGCATGCTGGCGGTGGCCTTGATGACCTTCGTCCTGCGCGAGTCGACGAGCGAGGTGACCTGGACCCACCTCGAGCGCTTCATCAGGTGCGGCTTCTGGGGCCTGAATGCCGGTCTGGCGATGATGCTGCTGCTCAGCCTGTTTCCCTCGGGCATTCTGCAGCTTCAGGATGTCGTGCAGAACGGCTACTGGCATGCCCGCAGCCTGGCCTACACATCGGGGGCATTGCACAGGCTGCTCGAATGGCTGCGTATGCCGGGCGACGTGGTGTTCATCGTGCTCGGCGCCATTCCGATCGCGATCGCCATGTGTCTCGGCTATCTGTCGCTCTGGACGCGGCGGGCCTGACGAGGTCAGAAGGGCCGCTTGCTTCGAGAGGCCCTCCCATGTCTGTTCCGGCGTCATCCCTTCAGGTTCCGACCTTGCATATGATCTGCGGCAAGATCGCCGCCGGCAAGTCGACCCTGGCGGCCCGGCTGGCGCAGGCGCCGGCAACCGTTCTGGTGAGCGAGGATTACTGGATGTCGCGCCTCTACGAGGGAGAGGTGAAGACGGTCGCCGACTATGGGCGTCTCTCCGCCCGTCTGCGCAAGGCCATGGGCGGCCATCTCGCCACGCTGCTGCGCGCCGGCCTGTCGATCGTGCTCGACTTCCCGGCCAACACCGTGGCCAACCGGCACTGGATGCGGACGATCTTCGAGGAGGCCGCCTCCGCGCACCGGCTTCACTTCCTCGACCTGCCGGACGAGGCCTGCCGGGCGCGACTGCATCGGCGCAATGCCGCCGGCACCCACGAATACGTCGTGAGCGATGCCGAGTTCGA
>MKRV01000279.1 GCA_001897995.1 Alphaproteobacteria bacterium 65-37
CCGTGCGCCAGGTTGACGTTGCGCAGCAGCCCGAACACCAGGGTGAAGCCGCTGGCGACCAGGAAATAGAGCGCCGCCAGGGTCAGGCCGTTCAACGTCGTGACGAAGAACAGGCGCTGATTGTCGACGATCCCCCAGACCGCCAGCGCCGCAAGCACCAGCCCGCCCAGCCATGCCCAGAACCAGCGTCGGAGGAGGGTCATTCAGCCGGCCCTCTGGCGGCTGCCTCTTTCATTCTCCTCTCCCCCTTGGGGGAGAGGTTGGGTGAGGGGGACGCCGCAACCCGCACGCCTTCTCCCTTGTGCGCGCCCTCACCTCCCCCATGCTGCGCATGGGTCCCCCTCCTCTCCCACTGCGTGGGAGAGGACTGATAAGCGAATGAGAGCGTCATGAGCGTCACGCGACCGACTGCGCCCAGCGCGTACGCGCGGAAGCGATTTCGGGTTTCTTGTAGAAGACGCCGTCCTTCATGACGGCCAGGATCTTCCGCGAGTCGCGCAGCAGAGCGAGGTTGCTCAAGGGGTCGCCGTCGACCAGCAGAATGTCGGCGAGGCAGCCCTCCTTGATCTGGCCGAGGTCACGGCCCTGCATCATGATCTCGGCACCGAGCCTGGTGGTCGACACGATCGCCTCCATGGGCGTCATGCCGAGATACTTCACGAAATATTCGAGATCGCGTGCGTTCTGGCAGTGCGGCGTGAAGGCGAAGCCGTAGTCGCCGCCCGGCAGCACGCGGATGCCGCGCTTGTGCATCTTCTTCAGCGATTCCGCCGCCGCCGCGAGCTCGATCTCGTAGCCCATGTCGATCGCGTTCTGGCGCGTGATGCCGTAGGGCGCGGCATGCTCCAGCATGGCGACCAGGATGCCGATGCCGGGCGCCACGAAGATCCGGTCCTTCTTCGCCTCCAGCATGTCGAGCGCTTCCTCGTCGGCGAAGCTCGCGTGATAGATGATCTCGACGCCGTGCCGCATCGCCTGCTTGATCGATTCGCAGGACCGGGCATGGGCAGAGACACGCTTGCCGCGCATCTTGGCCTCGGAGACGGCGACGGCCACCTCCTCGTCGGTCATCCAGGTCGTGTCGGCCGGTGCGCCGGGCACGAAATTGTCGCCCGAGAGGTTCAGCTTCACGGTGTCGACGCCGTATTTCAGGAACATGCGCACGGCGCGGCGCATCTCCTCCGGTCCGCTGACCACGACGCCGAAGCTGAATTCCGGGAACGGCAGATGCGGCAGGGTCTCGTCGCCCAAGGCGCCGGCGACGGTGATCTCCTGGCTGGCCGCAAGGTAGCGCGGCCCCGGGATCATGCCCTGGTTGATGGCATTGCGCGTCACCACGTCGAGCCGTGGCTTGGCGCAGGCGGCGCCGACGCAGGAGGTGAAGCCCGCCTCGAGGTAGCGCCGCGCCACGTCGGCCGACCACAGGACATGCTCCTCGAGCGGCATGCGCTGGATGCCGTCCAGCGTCGCCGAGTCGTTCCAGGAGAAATGGGTATGCGCCTCGACCATGCCGGGCATCAAAGTGGCACCGGCGCCGTCGATCACCGCCGCGCCCACCGCCGGGATGGCGCGCGCGCCGCGGCCGACCCGCAGGATGCGGTTGCCCTGGACCAGGACGTCGCCGGCAAAGGGCGGCGCCCCCGAGCCGTCGATGATCCGTACGTTGGTGAAGAGCATGTTGGTCATGGCTTTCCCTCCACTTGCTCGCGTTAAAGGCGCCGGGCGTAGAAGCGCCGCAGCGCGTCGTTGCACTCGCTCGGTCTTTCCAGGGTGGTCCAGTGGCCGCAGCGCGACAGGATCTCGACCCGCGCATCGCCCAGCCGCTCGCCGATCTGGCGCACCGCCTGGGGCGGCGCGATCGCATCCTCGTCGCCCGTCACCATCAAGGTGGGACAGGTGATCGACGCCGGGTCGGCCGGCTGGGCGCCGGCCAGCGCCTCGCACGACCGGGCATAGCCGTCGGGCGTCTGGCGCATCACCGATTCGCGTACCATCGCCACGGCCGCCGGCTGGCGTGCACGCGTGTCGGCCGAGGTCGCGGCCTCGACGATCGCGTCGGCAATCGCCTGCAGGCCGGCATCGCCCTCGCCGCGCGCCTTCTCGGCGCGCGCCCGGATGCCAGGCCGGGCGGCATCGGGCGGTGCGAGCAGCGGCCCGAACAGCGCCAGGCTGCGCACCAGTTGCGGCGCCGCCGCGGCGAGATGAAAGGCCACGATGGTGCCCATGGAATGGCCGATCACGTGCGCCCGCTCGACATTGAGGCTGGCGCAGAGGCTCAGCATCGCCTGCACAAAGCGCTCGATGGTGAGCGGTCCGTCGACGCGCGCGGACCGTCCCGAGCCCGGCAGGTCGGGCCGCACAGTGCGGTGGCGCATCAGGGTCGGCATCAGCGGCATCCACACATTGGAGGTGCCACCCAGCCCGTGGATCAGCAGTACGTCGTCGCCCGATCCGTTGGTCTCCACCGCGATCCGATCGACGTACTGGGTGGCCATCTCCGTCCCCCTACGCCACGGAGAGACGCCGGCCGGCGGAGCCCGCCAGAACCGGCTCCTTGGCGAAGCGGCCGTCCTTCATGACCGCCAGGATCCGCCGGCCGTCCTGGAGGATCGTGATGTCGGCCACCGGATCGCCGTCGACCAGCAGCAGGTCGGCGAGGTAGCCCTCCCGCACCTGCCCCAGCTCGCGGCCACGCATCATGATCTCGCCGCCGAGCCGCGTCGCGGCAACCAGCGCCTCCATGGGCGTGAAGCCGAGATACTTTACGAAATATTCGAGGTCCTTGGCATTGGTGCCGTGCTTGATCCAGGCGAAGCCGTAGTCGCCGCCCGGCAGGATGCGGATGCCGCGGCGATGCATCTTCTTCAGGGTCTCGCAGGCGATCTCGAGCTCGCGATGGTAGCCCATGGCGGCGGCCTGCTCAGGCGTGATGCCCCAGGGCGACGCGTGATAGGAGGTGTTGATCAGCCAGGCGATGCCCGGCGCCACGAAATGGCGATCCCTGGCGGCTTCGAGGAGGTCGAGCGCCTCCTCGTCGGCGAAGCTCGCATGGAAGATGATCTCGATGCCGTGGCGGATGCATTGCTTGACCGATTCGGCGGAGCGCGCATGGGCGGCGACCCGCTTGCCGCGGCGATGCGCTTCCGCCACCGCCATGGCGATCTCGGCGTCGGTCATCGGCGTGAACTCGGCCGGGATGCCCGCAATATACTCGCCCGACAGGTTGAGCTTGATCGTGTCGACGCCGAATTTCAGGAACTGCCTCACCGTGCGCCGCATCTCTTCCGGGCCGTTGACGATGGCGCCGAAGCTGAACTCGGGGAACGGCAGATGCGGCAGGGTCTCGTCGCCAAGACCGCCCGGCACGGTGATCTCCTGGCTGGCCGCGAGATAGCGCGGCCCTGCGATCATGCCCTGCTCGATGGCGTTGCGGATCACCACGTCGAGCCGCGGCTTGGCCGTGGCGGCGCCAATGCACGAGGTCCAGCCCATCTCCAGGTAGCGCTTGGCGATGTGGGCGCACCACAGGATGTGCTCCTCGGTCGGCATGCGCTGGATGTCGCCCAGCCCCGGCTGGTCGTTCCAGGAAAAATGCGTGTGGGCCTCGACCATGCCCGGCATCAAGGTGGCGCCGGCGCCGTCGACGGTGGTGACGCCGACCGTGGGCAGCGCCCGGCTGCCCCGCGCCAGGCGGGCAATGCGGTTGCCCTGGACCAGCACCTCGCCGGCATAGGCCGGCGCGCCCGATCCGTCGAGGATACGCACGTTGCTGAAGAGGACGTTGGCCATCGCTCCTCCTAGTGCACGGGGTTGGCGAGCGAACCGATGCCGTCGATCTCGATGCGCACGCGATCGCCGCGTCGCAGGAACTTCGGCGGATCGAAGCCGATGCCGACGCCCGAGGGCGTGCCGGTGGCGATGATATCACCGGGATGAAGCGTGATCCCGGCCGACAGGGTCGAAATCAGGGTCGGGATGTCGAACACCAGATCCCGGGTGGAGGCGTCCTGGCGCAGCTCGTCGTTCACCCAGCAGCGCACGCGGGTGTCGGCGCCGTCGACCTCGTCGCGCGAGACCAGCCAGGGGCCCATCGGCCCGAACGTGTCGAGCGACTTGCCGATCAGCCATTGCTTATGACGGCGCTGCAGGTCGCGCGCCGTCACGTCGTTGATGATGGTGTAGCCAAAGACATGGTCCATGGCGCGCGACACGGGGATCGAGGTGCCGCCCTTGCCGATGATCACCGCGAGCTCAGCCTCGTAGTCGATCGACGACGAGAGGCCCTCGGGCATGCGGATCGGCGCTTCCGGCGCGATCACGCACTCCGGCACCTTGGAGAAGATCACGGGATGGTCGGGCACCGCCTGCTGCGGATCGGGCTGGTCGTTGCCGAAGCCACTGGCGGCAAACTCGCTGGCATGGGCGCGGTAGTTGATGCCGACGCAGAAGATGTTGCGCCGCGGCACGGGCAGCGGCGCATCGAGCTTGACCGCCGACACGGGCAAGGCTGGTCCCGTCTCCTTGGGAAAAGAAGCACCCGTCGCCCCCGCCGCCATCGCCTCGACGAGCGCCAGCGCGCCCACGGCATGAGCGCGGTCTCCGAGCGCGAGCGTCTTCAGGTCGCGTCCGTCAGCACTCAGCCGACCGACATGCCGTCGCCCCGCCCACCAGAAGGTGGCGATCTTCACGTTTCCAGCCCTCGGCCCGATTGCGGGCTCGATCCCGGCAATGGCCAAGACCGATTCGTATTGCTATTTGGTGAGACGCTCTCACAGACAGGGCACGCGTGAGACACGTATCTCACAGATCGTGTGAACGCTAGGGCCGGTGTCCGGGACTGTCAAGGAAGCCATGGCTACACGGTTGCAACGAACACCATCTTTACCATCGAATGACAACGATGCTCGAGCCCGCACGCATCGCAAGCTGTTGGCCGCGGCCATGCGCTTGGCGCGACGCGGCCGCACGCCGTCGGTCGCCGAAGTGGCCGAAATGGCCGGCGTGTCGCGGGCCACTGCCTATCGCTACTTTCCGAGCCGTAGCGCCGTCATCGCCGCCGTCGTCGCCGAGAGCCTCGGCCCGGTGCGCTCCTTCAGGCCGCAGGCGCAGGAAGGTGGCGAGCGGGTGCGCGAGCTGTTCAGCCAGACCTTTCCGCGCTTCAAGGAGTTCGAGCCGCACATGCGGGCCGCGCTGCAACTGTCGCTGGAGCACGAATCACTGGAGCGTGTCGGCAGCCTCGAAGAGCCGCGTTACCGTCGCGGCTTCCGTCGCGACCTGCTGCTTCGCGCCGCCGGCCCCTTGCGCGACCGGCTGGGTCGCGGCCCGTTCGAGCAGTTCCTCAAGGCGCTTTCGATCCTCTACGGCATCGAACCGCATGTCGTGCTGAAGGACATCTGGAACTCGACCGACCGCGAGGTCGAGAAGATCACCCGCTGGATGGTCGACGCCCTGATCGATGCCGCCCTGCGCGACGCGTCCGGCCGCAAAGCGGCGGTCCGCTGAACGGGGTAATAATCAGTGGCTTGCCGTTATCCTCCTCTCCCCCTTGGGGGAGAGGCCGGGTGAGGGGGATATCTCGACCCGCGCAGCGTTGCCGTCGCGTGCGCCCTCACCTCCCCCATGCTTCGCATGGGGCCCCTTCCTCTCCCGTTTCACGGGAGAGGACCGAAGAAAGCGAAGCGTGACTCCAACACCCGCTACGCGCGCGCGATCTGGAAGAGCTGGCGCATGCGCGAGACCAGGGCAGATGCCGGCGGCATGTCGGCGGCGCCGTCGTTGGCGGCCGGAGACATGTTCCCTTTGACGTACTGCGACAGTGTCTGCCTGACCTCGTCGGCAATGCCCGGCCTGTCCTGCATCAGCTTCATCAAGGCTGCCTGGCCGATCTCATAAACGACGGTGAAGGTCAGGGCGCGCACCGTCGCCGCCTTCCAGGCACTGGGGACCAAGGCGCTTTCGCCGAAGTAATCGCCGGGTGCCAGCCGGCGCAGTTCGAGTTCGCCCTCCTCGCTGTGGCAGGACACCACGACGACGCCGGTGCGAATGACGATCAGCGAACCGACAGGGGCGCCCTCTTCCACGAGCACCTCTCCCTTGCGGTAAGTCTTGCGGATCATCGTTTCGGCCAGGATTTGCTTCTCCGTGTCGGTGAGAGACGCGAGAAGCGGCAAGGTCTCCAGCAACCGCAGGGCTGCGGCTTTGGGCGCTACCGGCGTGCCTTGCGGTGCCAGGCTGGTGGCGATGCCCACGGCGCCCTTGGGCGGGGCCAGCATCAGGCCCGACGCCCGCGCATGGCGGTAGATCAGATCGTAAACCTCGTTCTTCGCCACCGAGGCGGCCTCGAAGTCGCGGACACGAAACGACAGCTCGAATTCGATGGCTTGTGCATCGAGTGACTTTATCTCCACGGCCGGCTCCGGCGTCACCAGGATGGCGTTGCTGCTGACCAGCACATTGCGCATGACCGCCAGGATCGTCGCAGGGCTCATGGTCGGCATCATGCGTACCGTGAGGGTCACGCCATGGCTGCGATTGGGGCTGCTGATGTTGGTGACCTGCGCCTTGGCCAGGCTGCTGTTGGGCAGGACGACGAGGTCGTTGGCGGCGTTGAGCAGGCTGGTGCCCCGCCAGTTGGTCTCGATGAT
>MKRV01000280.1 GCA_001897995.1 Alphaproteobacteria bacterium 65-37
TCCAGCAGGCCAAGTCCGGCCATCCCGGAACGCCGATGGCGCTGGCGCCGCTGGTCTACACGCTGTGGAACCGGGTCATGCGCTTCGACCCCAAGGACCCTATCTGGCCCAACCGCGACCGCTTCGTGCTGTCCAACGGCCACGCCTCGATGCTGCTGTGGTCGGCGCTGTTCCTCACCCAGACCCGCGCCGTGAATGCCGACTACGAGCGGCTGGGCACGCCTTCGGTCACCCTCGACGACATCCGCCGCTTCCGCCAGCTCGACAGCAAGGCACCCGGCCATCCCGAATATCACTGGGTGTCCGGCGTGGAGACCACGACCGGGCCGCTGGGCCAGGGCATCGCCACCAGCGTCGGCATGGCGATGGCGCGCAAGTGGCTGGCAGAGCGCTACAACCGGCCGGGCTTCGAGCTGTTCGACTACGACATCTACGCCGTCTGCGGTGATGGCTGCCTGATGGAAGGCATCGGTTCGGAGGCCGCCTCGCTCGCCGGCCATCTCGAGCTCGACGACCTCTGCTGGATCTACGACAACAACCACATCACCATCGAAGGCAAGACAGCCATCACCTTCACCGAGGATGTCGCCGCCCGCTTCCTCGCCTATCGCTGGAACGTGCTGCGGGTGGGCGATGCCAACGACCTGGCACGCATCGAGGATGCGCTGGCGATCTTCCGCAAGACCAAAGGCCGGCCGACCTTGATCATTCTCGACAGCCACATCGGCTACGGCTCGCCCAACAAGATCGACACGGCGGCGGCGCATGGCGAACCACTGGGCGACGACGAGGTGCGGCTCACCAAGCGGGCCTATGGCTGGCCCGAGGACGCGAAGTTCCTGGTGCCCGACGGCGTCATGCAGACCTTCGCGGACGGCATCGGCGCGCGCGGCGCCAAGGCCCACGGCGCCTGGGAGACCCTGTTCTCGGCCTATCGCGAGAAGCATCCCGACCTCGCGGCCGAGATCAACCAGATGCAGCATCGCGAGCTGCCGGCCGGCTGGGACCGCGACCTGCCGAGCTTTCCCACCGATGCCAAGGGCATTGCCGGCCGCGACGCTTCGGGCGAGGTCCTGAACCGCCTGGCCCAGAACATCCCCTGGTTCCTGGGCGGCTCGGCCGATCTCGGACCGTCGAACAAGACGACGCTGAAATTCGCCGGCGCCGGCGACTTCGAGCCCGGTAATTACGGCGGCCGCAACCTCCATTTCGGCATCCGCGAGCATTCGATGGCCGCGATCCTGAACGGCATGTCCTTGTCGAAGCTGCGACCGTTCGGCGGCACCTTCTTCATCTTCAGCGACTATGCCCGGCCGGCCATCCGTCTCTCGGCGCTGATGGAGCTGCCCACCATCCTGGTCTTCACTCACGACGCCATGGGCGACGGCGAGGACGGGCCGACCCACCAGCCGGTCGAGCAGCTCGTCTCGCTGCGGGCGATTCCCGGGCTGGTCATGCTGCGCCCGGCCGATGCCAACGAAGTGGTCGAGGCCTATCGCTACATCGTGCAGCTGCGGCACCAGCCGGCAGCGCTGGCCCTGTCGCGCCAGGCGCTGCCGACCTTCGATCGCACCAGGTACGCTTCGGCAGCCGGGGTCGCGCGCGGCGCCTATGTCATGGCCGACAGCCCGGGCGGACCGCCCGAGATCATCCTGATCGCCTCGGGCAGCGAGGTCGCGCTGATCGTCGAGGCGCACGAGACCCTGACCGCGCGCGGCGTCCGCTCGCGGGTGGTGTCGATGCCCTCCTGGGACATCTTCGAGCACCAGCCCCAGGCCTATCGCGAGGAGGTGCTGCCACCCGCCATCAAGACGCGGCTGGCGGTCGAGCAGGCCTCGGCGCTGGGCTGGGAACGTTATGTCGGCGACCAGGGCCGCGTGATCGGCATGAAGGCCTTCGGCCAGTCGGCGCCGCTCAAGGAACTGCAGCGCAAGTTCGGTTTCGAACCCGGCCACGTCGTGGCGACCGCCCTGGACATGCTCGGGCGCCAGGAGAGGCACAAGTAGAGGCAGGAGGAAGCCATGTCGGAACGACAGGATCACGCCAGCCCGGGCCGCAGGCCCACCACGGGCGACACGGCCGCCGTGGCGCCGCCCTGCGCCATGGTCATCTTCGGCGCCGGCGGCGATCTCACCAAGCGGCTGGTCATGCCGGCGCTCTACAACCTGGTGACGGCCGGGCGCCTGCCCGACGGCTTCCGCATCGTCGGCGTCGATCACGGCCGCCGGACGGTGGAGGAATGGCGTCAGGGCCTCACCGACATGATGAACCAGTTCGTCGGCAGCCATGACGGCGAGTTCCAGGCCGACCGCCTCGACAAGAAAGCCTGGCAGTGGCTGGGCGACCGCATGAGCTACGTGCAGGCCGAGTTCGAAGATGCCGATGCCTACAAGCGCATCGGCCAGCACCTGGCGGAGCTGGACAAGACGGCGGGCACGGCCGGCAACTATCTCTTCTATCTCGCCGTTGCCGATCGCTTCTTCGAGACCGTGGTCGAGCGCCTGGGCGCCGCCGACCTGGTCAGCGAGCAGGACGGCCACTGGCGCCGGGTCGTCATCGAAAAGCCGTTCGGCCACGACCTGCCGTCGGCCAAGGCGCTCAATGCATCGATCCTGAAGGTGCTGCAGGAGCAGCAGATCTATCGAATGGACCATTTCCTCGGCAAGGAAACGGTCCAGAACATCATGGCGCTGCGCTTCGCCAACGGCCTGTTCGAGCCGCTGTGGCGCCGCGAGCACATCGACCATGTCCAGATCACCGCGGCCGAGACCGTCGGCGTCGAGAGCCGCGGCAAGTTCTACGAGCAGACCGGGGCTCTGCGCGACATGGTGCCCAACCATGTCTTTCAGCTCCTGTCGCTCACCGTCATGGAGCCGCCGACGTCGTTCGATGCCGAAGCCGTGCGCGGCAAGAAGGCCGAGGCCATCCAGGCCATCCGTCCCCTGAAGCCGGGATGGGTCGAACGCGACGCGGTGCGTGGCCAGTACGGGCCCGGCACCGTCCTGGACAAGCCCGTGCTGGGCTATCGCCAGGAGCCCAACGTCTCGCCCACGTCGAACATCGAGACCTATGTCGCCTGGAAGCTGCAGATCGACAACTGGCGCTGGGCCGGCGTGCCGTTCTACCTGCGCACCGGCAAGCACCTGAAGTCGCGCAAGACCCAGATCGCCATCCGTTTCCACCAGGCGCCGCACGCGCTGTTCCGCGACACGCATGTCGAGAAGATGAATCCCAACTGGCTGATCCTGCGCATCCAGCCCGACGAAGGGATCGCCCTTCAGTTCGCCGCCAAGCGCCCCGGCCTCACCATGGATCTCGGCAACGTCAGCATGGACTTCTCCTACAAATCCTACTTCGACGCCAAGCCGTCCACCGGCTACGAGACGCTGATCTACGACTGCATGATCGGCGACGCGACCTTGTTCCAGCGCGCCGACAATATCGAAGCGGGCTGGCAGGCGGTGCAGCCGATCCTCGACTACTGGCCGGCCCATGCGCCAAAGGACTTCGCCAACTATGCTGCCGGCAGCGACGGCCCGGCCGCGGCCGACGCGTTGCTGGCGCGCAGCGGCCGCGCCTGGCGGCCGCTTTGAGGGACCCGCGGCGCGGAGCACGAGATGGCTGACAAAAGGAAGATCTCCCTGGTGGTGTCGGACGTGGACGGCACCTTGGTCAACGAGGCCAAGGTCCTGACCGAACGGGCGCAGGCAGCCGTGCGGCGGCTGCGCGCGGCGGGCATCCGCTTTGCCATCACCAGCGGGCGGCCACCCATGGGGATGGCCATGCTGCTCGACGCGCTTCAAGTCGACACGCCGATCGCCGGCTTCAACGGCGGCCTGTTCGTAAAGCCCGACCTCAGCATCCTCAAGCAGCAGACCCTGCCGGTCGATGCCGCCCAACGGGCGGTCGAGCTGATCCGCGGCCATGGCCTCGATGCCTGGGTCTATCGCGGCAACGACTGGCTGGTGGGCAAGGCCGATGCGCCGCACGTGGAGCACGAGGCCTGGACGGTCAAGTTCGAGCCCAAGGTGGTGCCCGACGTCGCCGCGTCCCTCGACCAGGTCTCCAAGGTCGTTGGCGTCAGCGACGATTTCGCCCTGGTGCAGCGCTGCGAAGCCGATGCCCAGGCCGTCCTCGGCGATCGCGCCTCGGCCAGCCGCTCGCAGCCCTACTATCTCGACGTCACCAACAAGAACGCGAACAAGGGCGTCGTCGTCGAGTTCCTGTCGGACTATCTCGGTGTGCCGCTGGCCGAGATCGCCACCATCGGCGATTCGCCCAACGACGTGCTGATGTTCAAGCGTTCGGGCTTCAGCATCGCCATGGGCAACGCCTCGGACCAGGTCAAGGCCGAGGCGAGCGCCGTCACCGGGTCATACGAGCACGAAGGCTTCGCCGAGGCGATGGAACGTCTCGTCCTCGGCACGGAGGCGTGAGGCGACCATGCGCATCGACACCCTGCCGGACCCTGAGAGCCTGGCCCATCACGTGGCCGAGTGGATGACATCGACGGCAGAGGCCACCAGCGGACCGTTTCGGGTCTCGCTGTCGGGCGGCTCGACGCCCAAGGCGCTCTACGGCCTGCTGGCCTCCGCCCCCTTCCGCGACCGCTTTCCCTGGCAGCGCGCCTCCTGGTACTGGGGCGACGAACGCTTCGTCCCGCACGATCATCCCGAGAGCAACTACCGGATGACCCGCGAGGCGATGCTGTCGAAAGCGCCGGTGCCGCCGGAGAACATCCATCCCGTGCCCATCGAGGGCATGCCGGACGATGCGGCGGCCCGCTACGAGCAGATCCTCCAGAAGTCCTATGGCGGCTCCGTGCTCGATCCGGCTCGGCCCCTGTTCGAGATCACCCTGCTGGGGCTGGGGCCCGACGGCCACACCGCTTCGTTGCTGCCCGGCGAGCCCGTTCTCGAGGAACGCAGGCGCTGGGTCTCGGCCGTCGCCCACGGCCGGCCCGAAGTGCGCATCTCCATGACCTACCCCGCGATCGAGAGCAGCCGGCATGTGGCTTTCCTGGTCGCCGGCCGCGAGAAGGCCGCGATCCTGCGCGAGATCCTGGACGGCGGCAGCCGGGTTCCAGCCGCGCGCGTCAAGCCGGTCGGCGAGCTCCTCTGGTTCGTCGATCGCGCGGCGGCGGGAGACTAAGCCGATGGCGGCGCCGATCCTCATCGCGCCCTCCGTGCTGTCGGCCGACTTCGCACGGCTGGGCGAGGAGGTGCGCGCCGTCGATCAAGCGGGCGCCGACTGGATCCATGTCGACGTGATGGACGGCCGCTTCGTGCCCAACATCACGATCGGGCCGGTCGTGCTGCAGGCCATCCGCCGGTCGACGACCAAGCCGCTCAACGTCCATCTGATGATCGTCGAGCCCGAGCGCTATCTCGAGGCCTTTGCCAAGGCCGGTGCCGACCATCTGCTGGTCCAGGCCGAGCCCGGCTCGACCATCCACCTGCATCGCGTGCTGAGCCAGATCCGCGCAATGGGCAAGAAGGCCGGCGTGGTGCTCGATCCCGCCAGTCCGCCCGAGCTGATCGAATACGTCCTGCCCCTCTGCGACATCATCATGGTGATGACCGTCAATCCCGGCTTTGGCGGGCAGGCCTTCCTGCCCGACATGCTGCCCAAGATCCGACGCCTGCGCGACATGTGCACCGCGCGCAATCTAGCGCCGGTGATCGAGGTCGATGGCGGCGAGAATATCGCCACGGCGGCCCAGTCCGCCGCGGCCGGCGCCACGGCGATCGTCGCCGGCTCGGCGATCTTCGGCGCCAAGGACTACAAGACGGCCATTGCCGCGATCCGGGCCAGCGCCGTCAGCGGCGCCAGTGCCTCCGGTGCCGTCAGCGGCACCAGCGGCGCGGCAGGAACATGAGCATGCCGGCCAGCGCGCCCGAGACGCCCCGCGATGCCTTGAAGCGCGCCGCCGCCGAAGCCGCGGTCGCGCTGGTCGAAAACGACATGGTGGTCGGTCTGGGCACCGGCTCGACAGCGAGCTTTGCCATCGCTGCACTGGCCCGGCGCCATGCCGAGGGGCTGCGCTTCGTCGGCCTGCCGACGTCCGAGCGCACCGCGGCGCAGGCCCGCGCCGCCGGCATCCCCCTCACCTCTTTCAGTGCACATCGCCAGATCGACCTCACCATCGACGGCGCCGACGAGGTCGAGCGTGGCACGCTCAACCTGATCAAGGGCCTGGGCGGCGCTCTGCTGCACGAGAAGATCGTCGCGGCCGCGAGCCGGCGGCTCGCCATCGTGGTCGACGGCGGCAAGCTCGTGGACCGGCTGGGCATGCAGGCACCGGTTCCCGTCGAGGTCGTGCCCTTCGGGCTCGAAACGGCGCGCGACCATCTCGAGGTGCTGGGGGCGAGCACGGCGCTTCGGCAGTCCGCCGCGGGCGCGCCCTACGTCACCGACAGCGGACACCACATTGTCGATTGCCGCTTTGCACCTATTGCCGATCCGGCACGGCTGGAGGAGCGCATCGGCCGCATCGTCGGCGTGGTCGAGAGCGGGCTGTTCATCGCGCGCGCCCACATGGTCTTTGTCGCCGATGCCGGCGGGGTGCATCGGCTGGACGGTGCGCACGTCCATCGTGGCAGCCCGCCGGTCCTGGTGGTCATGGGCGTTTCCGGCGCCGGCAAGACCACGGTGGCCGAGGAGCTGGCGGCGCGCCTGGGCTGGGCCTTCCAGGAGGGCGACGAGCTGCACCCCGAGGCCAACGTCGCCAAGATGCGCGCCGGCATTGCGCTGACCGACGAAGACCGCTGGCCCTGGCTGGACCGCGTGGCCGCCTGGATCGACCGCCAGCGCGCCGCGCGGCAGCCCGGCATCATCACCTGCTCGGCGCTCCGGAAGACGTACCGTCAGCGCATCGTCGGTGACCGGCCGGAAGTGCGGCTGGTCTATCTGCGCGGCGGCCACGACCTGGTGGCCAAGCACCTGGCGGGACGCGCAGGCCACTTCATGCCCGGCAGCCTGCTGCAGAGCCAGATCGACACCTTGGAAGAGCCGGAGGCAGACGAGGATCCGCTGACGATCGATGTCGACCGGGCGGCCGACCAGATCGCCGACGAGATCATCCGCTTGCTCGGCGCGTCGCAACGGATCAGCGCCTGATGTCCTGAGGATCCCCCATGGCCGCCGTCGCCTCCACCCTGGAAGAACAGCGTCTGGCCGAGGCCAATGCCCATCACCAGCCGTGGCGCAAGTGGGGG
>MKRV01000281.1:0-5061 GCA_001897995.1 Alphaproteobacteria bacterium 65-37
CTGGGCGGCAACAACGGCATGACCGATTTCAAGGAAATCCTGGGCTTTCCCGTGCAGGCCGACGGCACGCGCGCCGTGCTCTGCTTTGCCTCCGCGCTGGCGCTGGCCCTGGGGCTGGTGATCTCCGCCGCCGTGGTCAGCTCGCGGTTCGGCAAGGCGCTGACGGCGGTGCGCGACGCCGAAAGCCGCATGCGCTTCCTGGGTTACCGGGTCGAAGGCTTCAAGCTCTTCGTCTTCGTGCTGTCGGCTGCCATGTCGGGCGTCGCCGGCGCGCTCTATGTGCCCCAGGTGGGGATCATCAATCCCAGCGAGTTCGCGCCCGGCAACTCGATCGAAGCTGTCCTCTGGGTCGCGGTCGGCGGCCGCGGCACCCTGATCGGGCCGGTGATCGGCGCCTTCCTGGTGAATTTCGGCAAGACCTGGCTGACCGGCGCCCTGCCGGAAGTCTGGCTGTTTGCGCTGGGCGCGCTGTTCATCGTCGTCACCCTGTTGCTGCCCAAGGGCGTCGTCGGCCTGTGGACCCAGATCCGCGAGCGCGGCCAGGCCCGCAAGGCCAAGGCAATGGGCAAACCGGGGAGCAAGCCGGACGGCAAGGCGGGAGTGCCGGCATGAGAAGCACCTCCGCGCTCCTCTATCTCAGTGGCGTTACCGTCTCCTTCGACGGTTTCAAGGCGCTGAACAACCTTTCGCTGCTGGTCGAGCCGGGTGAGATGCGCGCCATCATCGGCCCGAACGGCGCCGGCAAGACGACGATGATGGATGTCATCACGGGCAAGACGCGGCCGGACGAGGGGGAGGTCGTGTTCGACGGCACGGCCGACCTCACCAAGCTCGACGAGGCCGATATCGCCACCTTGGGCATCGGTCGCAAGTTCCAGAAGCCCACCGTGTTCGAGACCCACACGGTGCGCGACAATCTCCTGCTGGCGCTGGCCGGCATCAGGAGCTGGTACAAGCTCCTGCTCGCCCAGCCGACCAAGGCCGAGCAGGAGCGGCTCGACGAGATCCTCGCCATCGTCCGCATGACCGACCAGCAGCACCTGCTGGCGGCGCGGCTGAGCCATGGCCAGAAACAGTGGCTGGAGATCGGCATGCTGTTGGCGCAGGACCCCAAGCTGCTATTGGTCGATGAGCCGGTGGCCGGCATGACGGATGTCGAGACCGAGACCACGGCGCAAGTGCTGCGCGAGATCAATCGCAGCCGCTCGGTGGTCGTGGTCGAGCACGATATGAGTTTCGTGCGGGCGCTGGGCGTCAAGGTGACAGTGCTGCACGAAGGCTCGATGCTGGCCGAGGGCACGCTCGACCAGGTGAGCGCCGATCCGCGCGTCGTCGAAGTCTATCTGGGGCGGTAAGCGATGCTCGCGGTCGAGAACGTCAATCTCTATTACGGTGCGGCGCAGGCGCTACGCGGCGTGTCGCTGACGGCCGCGATCGGCCGGGTCACCTGCCTGCTTGGCCGCAATGGCGTCGGCAAGACCAGCCTGCTGCGCGCCATCTGTGGCTTGCAACCGATCGCCTCGGGCACCATCTCGGTCGACGGCCGGGACGTCTCCCGGCTGCCGCCCTACGAACGGGCGCGGCGCGGCGTGGCACTGGTGCCGCAGGGCCGCGAGATCTTCCCGCTGCTGACGGTGAAGGAGAATCTGGAGACCGGCTTCGCACCAGTCAGCCGGGACAACAAGAAGGTGCCGGACGAGGTGTTCGAGCTCTTTCCCGTGCTGCAGTCGATGCTGAAGCGGCGCGGCGGCGACCTGTCGGGCGGCCAGCAGCAGCAGCTCGCCATCGGCCGGGCGTTGACCATGCGGCCCAAGCTCCTAGTGCTCGACGAGCCGACTGAAGGCATCCAGCCCTCCGTCATCAAGGATATCGGGCGGGCCATCACCTTCCTGCGCCAGCGCGGCGACATGGCAATCCTGCTGGTCGAGCAGTATCTCGATTTCGCACACGAGCTGGCCGACGACTTCGCCGTCATGGATCGCGGCGAAGTCGTGATGTCGGGAACGCGGGAGACCTTCGATGCCGACGCCGTGCGCCGGCATATGACGGTGTAGGGCTGGGAGCCCGACACCAGTCGCGCCCATGTTTGGGGCTGGCAAAGAGGCACTACCGGAATGGCGCGCCCATTGGCGCTAACTTACAAAGATTCCTCACCCTGAGGAGCGGCCCGCAGGGCCGCGTCTCGAAGGGTCGGCAACAGACTCGGTGCTCGCTCCCATCCTTCGAGACGGCCGCTACGCGGCCTCCTCAGGATGAGGTCGTTGTTGGATCGCCAACAAAGTTAGCGCCTATGAATGGCACGCTCCCAGCAATGCCTAACGGCTGCTCTGCTCGCCCCTGACCAACCGCCCCGGCCGCTCGCCGGTCAGCTCGTCGTTCTGCACTGTCTCGACGCCGGCATTGAAGGTATGCCGGTAGCCCGTAGCGCGCTGGACCAGGCGGCGGCCGCCGGCCGGCAGATCGTAGATCACCTCGGGGCGCTTGAGCGACAAGGCATCGAAGTCGATCACGTTGATGTCGGCCTTGTGGCCGGGCGCCAGCAGGCCACGATCCCTGAGGCCGTAGGCTTCGGCCGTGCCGCGCGTCTGCTTGGCGATCAGGAACTCGAGATCGAGCTTGGGGCCGCGCGTGCGGTCGCGACCCCACAGGGTCAGCAGCGAAGTCGGCGACGAGGCATCGCAGATCACGCCGACATGGGCGCCACCGTCGGCCACGCCTAGCACCGTCGCGGGATCGGTGATCATCTCGTGCACCACATCGAGGCTGCCGTAGGCGTAGTTCTCGAAGGGCAGCATCAGCAGGCCCTTGCCTTCGCGTGCCATCATCTCGTCGAGCGCGACCGCCTGCGGGGTGCGGCCACTGCGTTCGGCGATCGCCGCGATCGAGTTCTTCGCATCAGGTTCGTAGTCGGGCCGGTCGCCGATCGGGAACATCTTGTGGAACGACTCGGCCATGAAGGCGCGTGGTCCGCCGCCGGGTGGCAGTTCGAGCAACCGCCGACGCAGGTCGGCATCGCCCACCAGGCGCTGATAGCGCTCCTGCGGCGACAGCGCGCGCATCTCCAGCCACGCGGGATGCGCCGCGAACGGATGCGCCGTCGTCTCGAGTCCCATGATCACGCCGATCGGCCGCGAACCCACCTGGGCATTGGCCATGCGGCCGGCCTGACGCACGCCATGGATCTGGTCCAGCGTCTCGCGCCAGAGCTGCGGCTTGGCGTCGACCTGGACCAGCAGGCAGGAGAGGGGGCGTCCCGCGAGCTTGGCCGCGGCTTCCAGCGCTTCAAACTCGCCGGGCCCGAAATCCGAGTTGACCTGCAGCACGCCGCTGCCGGCACGCTTCATGCCCTGGGCGATGCCGAACAGCTCGGCCTCGCGGGCGCTGAGCGACGGCGTGAAGCGGCCGTCGCGCGCCTTGTGCTTGGTCGTGCGCGACGTGGTGAAGCCCATTGCACCGGCGCGCAGCGCCTCCTCGGTGAGCCGCGCCATCTCCTCGATCTCGCCTTCGGTCGGCACTTCGGCGTGATCGGCGCCGCGGTCGCCCATCACGTAGAAGCGCAGCGCGCCGTGTGGCAGCTGTGCGGCCACGTCGACGGCGCGCTCCATCGACGCCAAGGCATCGAGATAGTCCGGGAAGGACTCCCAGTTGAACTTCACGCCCTCGCTGAGCACGGTGCCGGGAATATCCTCGACGCCTTCCATCAGGTTGATCAGGTAGCCCGAGGCACCGGGCCGGACCGGGGCGAAGCCGACGCCGCAATTGCCGAACACGGTGGTCGTCACGCCATGCCAGGAGGAGGGCGTGACGAACGGGTCCCAGGTCGCCTGCCCGTCATAGTGGGTGTGGATGTCGACGAAGCCCGGTGCCACCACCAGCCCGTCGGCGTCGATCTCGCGTCTGGCGGCGCCGAGTTTCGGTCCGACCGCAGCGATGCGGCCCTCTTGCACTGCGACATCGGCGACCCGGCGCGCTGCGCCTGAGCCGTCGACCACGATTCCGTTCCGGATGACAAGGTCGAACATGGCGAGAAAGATAGGCTGGAGGGACTGCCGCGGTCTATGTTCGGACACCTGACAAGCCATCCCGTTGCGGAGACCGACCTTTGCAGAAACCGCTTCTCTTCTCGCCGCTGAAGCTGCGCGGCGTCACTGCGCCCAATCGCTGTGTGATTTCGCCCATGGTCCAGTTCCGCGCGACGGACGGGTTGGTGAACGATTTCCATCTCGTTCATCTCGGCAAGTTCGCCCTGGGCAAGTTCGGCATTGTCTTCACCGAGAACTGCGCCGTCGAACCGCGCGGCCGGGTCACGCAAGGCGATCTCGGCCTGTGGGACGACGGCCAGATCGAGAGCCACAAGCGGCTCACCGCCTTCATCAAGTCCGAGGGCGCGCTGGCAGCGACCCAGATCACCCATTCGGGGCGCAAGGGCTCGACGCCGCGCACGTTCGACAAGCCGGGTGAGCTGGGGCCTGCGGGCGCCGGCTGGAAGAAGTGGGAGGTCGTCGGGCCGACCGACCTGCCGGCCGCTGAGGGCTGGCTGAAGCCGCGCGCCCTGTCCGCGGCGGAAATCGAGGAGCTGGTCGTCAAGTTCGCCGCCGCTGCCAGGCGGGCCGATGCGGCAGGCTACGACGTGCTCGAGATCCACGGCGCCCATGGCTACCTGCTGGCGCAGTTCCTGTCGTCGATCAGCAACACGCGCAATGACAAGTATGGTGGCGACCGCGCCGGTCGCATGCGCTTCCCGCTCGACGTGGCGCGCGCTGTCCGCCAGGCCTGGCCCGAGCACAAGCCGTTGTTCGTGCGCGTGTCCGCGGTCGACGGCGGCGGCGGATGGGAGGTCGAGGACACTGTGGCCTTTGCGCAAGAGCTGAAGGCGCTGGGTGTCGACGTGATCGACTGCTCCTCGGGCGGCATCGCCGGTGCGGCGACGGCGGCCGGTGTCAAGCGTGGCCTGGGTTTCCAGGTGCCGTTTGCGTCGGCGGTGAAGAAGCAGGCCGGCATGCCGACCATGGCGGTGGGCCTGATCCTCGATGGCCCGCAGGCCGAGGCGATCCTGCAGGC
>MKRV01000281.1:5090-10133 GCA_001897995.1 Alphaproteobacteria bacterium 65-37
GGCAGGCGCTCTACGAGCCCTTCTGGGCCTTGCATGCGGCGCAGGCGCTGGGCTGTGATCGTGACTTCGGGATGTGGACACCGGAGTACGGCTGGTGGCTGGAAAAACGCGAGCACACGCTTGGACGCCGATAGGATCCTGATCGCCGGCGGCGGCATCGGCGGTCTCGCCGCTGCTCTGGCGCTGGCGCAGAAGGGCGTGCCGTCGCTGGTGCTGGAGCGCGCCTCGCGCTTCGGCGAGATTGGCGCCGGCATCCAGCTCGGCCCCAATGCCTTCCATTGCTTCGATCGGCTCGGCGTCGGGCCGGCGGCGCGCGGCATGGCGGTCTATGTCGATTCGCTGCGTCTGATGGATGCGATGGCCGATGGCGAGATCTGCCATATCGATCTCGGCGAGACGTTCCGCACGCGTTTCGGCAACCCCTATGCCGTCGTCCATCGCGGCGACCTGCACGGCGTGCTGCTGAAGGGATGTCGCGAGCACGCCCTGATCGAGCTCAGGTCCGGCGCCGAGGTCAAAGGCTACGACCAAGACGACAAAGCCGTCGCGGCGAAGCTCGCTGACGGCGAGCTGGTACACGGCCGCGCGCTGATCGGCGCCGATGGGCTTTGGTCCAATGTCCGCCGTCGGGTGGTGGGCGACATCCCGCCGCGTGTCTCGGGGCACACGACTTATCGGTCGGTGATCCCGACGGAACAGATGCCCGAGGATCTGCGCTGGAACGCCGCGACCTTGTGGGCCGGCCCCAAGTGCCACATCGTCCACTACCCGCTGTCGGGCTGGAAGGTGTTCAACCTCGTCGTCACCTACCACAACCATGCGCCCGAGCCGGTCGCCGGAAAGCCGGTGCCGGTCGAGGAAGTGCGCAAGGGCTTTACGCATGTCTGCGAGCGGGCGCAGGAGATCATCCGCCATGGCAAGGACTGGCACATGTGGGTGCTGTGCGACCGCGATCCGATCGAGGGTTGGATCGACGGCCGGGTGGCGCTGCTCGGCGATGCCGCACACCCCATGATGCAATACATGGCGCAGGGCGCCTGCATGGCGATGGAAGACGCCGTCTGCCTGGCCGATTCCCTCAGCAAGACCCAGTCGCTCGATGCGGGGCTTGCCACCTACCGCGATCGTCGCGTGTTGCGCACGGCACGCGTGCAATTGATGTCGCGGGCGATGGGCGATCATGTCTATCACCCCGCTGGACCGCATGCTGCGCTGCGCAATGCCCTGATGACCGCCAAGAGCCAGGACCAGTGGCTCGACACGCTCGAATGGCTTTACGGCGGCAACGGGCTCGACTGAGGCGACTTTTTCCGTAGGATGCGCCGCCGAAGGAGGCCCCGCGCATGCGTCACCTGTTCTTTGTGCTTGCCCTGCTGTGCACCGGGCTGAGCGCAGGCATCTTCTTTACGTTCTCGATCCTGGTCATGCCCGGCCTCGATCTCGGAGGCGCGCTGTCGGCTATCCATGCCATGCAGGGCATCAACACCGTCGTGCGCAACGCGCTGTTCGCCGTGGTGTTCTTCGGAGCGCTGGTCCTGCCGCTGCTGGCGGCGTTCGGCGCCCGTTCGGCAGGGCATCGCGGTGCCGCGCGGCTCGCGTTCCTGGCAGCTCTGCTGCAGGCCGTTGCCGTGATCGGTGTCACCTTGCAGGTGAACGTGCCGCTCAACGAGACCCTGGCGACGGTGGCTGCGAGCGAGGCGACGGCGTCCGGCACCTGGCGCGAATTCTCCGGACCCTGGTCTTCGTGGAACCATGTGCGCACGGCCGGTGCGATTCTGGCGTTCCTCGGCCTGCTGGCGGCCTGGGCGATGGACCTGACATCGACCGGCAGTCGTCGTCATGGCGGGCTGCGGTAGCACAGCCGCGGCACGTTATCGTCGGAACGCCTCTTCGAGCGCGGGCGGCAGCTCGCCGCCCTCCAGGAAGGCTTCGAACATCTTTTCGTAGGGTTCGGTCTCGAGGCCATTCGCCGCGCGCCATTCGCCCGAGTGGTAGGTGTTGACGTAGCGCTCGCCTGGATCGCAGATCAGCGACACGATCGAGCCTCGTTCGCCGCGTTTGCGCATCTCGCTGGCCCGTCCGCACACGCCGGCAAAGTTGGTCCCGGTCGAGCCGCCGACGCGGCGGCCAAGGCGGCGTGACAGGACGAGCATCGCCGCCAGCGACACCGCGTCGGGAATACGGACCATGTGGTCGATCACGTCCAGCATGAAGGACGGCTCGACGCGGGGGCGGCCGATGCCCTCGATGCGCGTGCTCCGCTCGCAACGCGCCGTGCGGTCGTGCTTGGCGAAGCCTTCGAAGAAGGCGGAATACTCGGCATCGGCCACCGAAAGCTGCGTGGCGTGGCGCTTGTAGCGGATGTAGCGGCCGATGGTGGCGCTGGTGCCGCCGGTTCCGGCGCTCATGACGATCCAGGCGGGAATGGGATGGGCTTCGGCGCGCATCTGCTCGAAGATCGATTCGGCGATGTTGTTGTTGCCGCGCCAGTCGGTGGCGCGCTCGGCGAAGGTGAACTGGTCGAGATAGTGGCCGCCGACCTTGGCTGCCAGCTCGGCAGCGTCGTCGTAGAGCCTGCGCCCGTCATCGACGAAGTGGCAGCGGCCGCCATAGTGCTCGATCGCGGCGATCTTCTCGCGTGACGTCGCCCGCGGGACGACGGCGTAGAAGGGGGCGCCGATCATCTGCGCGAAGTAGGCTTCGGACACGGCCGTGGACCCGGAGGAGGCCTCGATCAGGGCGGTGCCTTCGTCCACGAAGCCGTTGCACAGCGCGTAGAGGAACAGCGACCGCGCCAGCCGGTGCTTGAGGCTGCCGGTCGGATGCGTCGACTCGTCCTTGAGGTAGAGGTCTATTCCCTCGAGGGCGGGCAGCGACAGTTTCCAGAGGTGGGTGTCGGCGGAACGCCGGGCATCTGCTTCGATCTTGGCAATCGCGCTGTCCACCCATCGGCGGTCACTCGCCGACCGGCGGTCATCCGCCGACCGGCCGCTTCGTGCTGTCGTCATGCGTCGCCCATCGCCTTCGTCTCCCGTCGCGATGGAGAATAGGGGACGGTCGACTATTCGACGAAGGCCTTTTCGACCACGAACTCGGCCGGGCGCGACTGGCTGCCTTCCGCCAAGCCGCGCGCCTCGAGCAGGGCGCGGATATCGGCCAGCATCTGGACGCTGCCGCAGAGCATGAAGCGGTCGTCCTGCTTGTCGATCGGCGGCAGGCCGACGTCGCTCGCCAGCGCTCCGCTCTCGATGAGATGCGAGATGCGGCCGCGATGTTCGAAGGGCTCGCGGGTCACGGTCGGGTAGTAGACGAGCTGCTGGCGGATCGTCTCGCCCAGGACCTCGTTGGCCGGCAGCGTCTCGCCGATCCACGACCGGTAGGCGAGGTCGCGCACGAAGCGGCAGCCATGGACCAGCACCACCTTCTCGAAGCGTTCGTAGACTTCCGGGTCCTGTACGACGCTGAGGAAGGGGGCGAGCCCGGTGCCGGTGCCCAGCAGATAGAGGTTGCGGCCCGGCAGGAGGCTGTCGAGCAGCAAGGTGCCGGTTGCCTTGTTGCCGACCAGGATGGGATCGCCCGGTTCCAGATGCCTGAGGCGGGAGGTCAACCGGCCGTCGGGGACCTTGATGGAGAAGAACTCCAGTTCGTCGTGGTAGTTGGGGCTGGCGATCGAATAGGCGCGCAGCACCGGCTTGCCCTCGACCTGCAGGCCGATCATCGCGAATTGGCCGCAGGCAAAGCGGAAGCCCTTGTCGCGGGTGGTGCGGAAGCTGAACAGCTCGTCGGTCCAATGATGGACCGACAGGACGGTCTCGTTTCTGAGCGCACTCACCTTCAGCCAGCTCCCTTGGACGGCGGGCGGACAAATGCCCGGCGGGGTCCCTGGCTTAGGGTATTGCGATTAATTCGCAATAGCAATTATGTCGCGGCAGATGTTCCTGCCGGCGGGCGAGCCCACCCGTCCGGCGCCTCTGCCGTCCAGCCGCCGAGATCAGACGGGCGGCGGGATGTTCGCGGCCTTGATGACCTTGCGCCAGCGCACTGTCTCGTTGGCCAGCCGCTGGGCGTAGGCTTCCGGGGTACCGCCGATGGCGATGTAGCCCATCGAGGCCAGCCGTTCGCGCACCGCCTCGACCTTGAGCGCCGCGTTGATGGCGGCGTTGTAGTAGGCGATGATTTCCGGCGCGGTGCCGGCGGTGGTGGCGACGCCGAAATACACGGCCGCTTCCAGTTCCGGCATGCCGAGCTCGCTGGCGGTCGGCACGCTCGAAATGTTCGGCACCCGCTTGGCGGCGCCGCAGATCAGACCGCGCATCGTGCCGGCATTGATCTGGGCATCGACCGGCATGGTGACGTCGACGAAGACCTGGATGTGGCCGGCGACGGTGTCGCGCAACGCCTCGGCCGCGGCCTTGTAGGGCACATGCTGCAGCTTGCCGCCGGCCTTGCTGCTGATCAGCTCGCCCCAGAGGTGCGGCAAGCCGCCGGTGCTGGAGGTCGAATAGAGGACCGGGCTGGATTGCGCCTTCGCCCAGTCGAGGAACTCGGGGAACGTCTTGGCCGGGTGCTTGGCGTTGACGGCTAGGACGCAGGGAATGTCGGCGAGCTGGGAGATCGGCATCAGCTCCTTCTGCGGGTCGACCTGCAGCGGGATGTCGAAGGCCGGCAGCAGGGCCGCCGTGGTCGTCTGCAGCAACAGGCTGGTGCCGTCGGGCTTGCTCTTGGCGACGTTCACCATGCCGATCATCGTACCGCCGCCCGGCCGGTTCTCGACGATGATCGTCTTGCCGAGATCGGTCCCCATGCGTTCCGCCAGCACGCGGGCCGACGTGTCGGTCGAGCCGCCCGGACCATAGGGCACGACCAGCCGGATCTGGCTGGCCGAAACCTGCGCAGACGCCAGAGTCGGCAAGGCGGTGGCGGCCAGGGCGCCGGTGATAAGGCTGCGACGGTCGATCATGCAGGTCCCTCCCATTTCGAGGAGTGGTTAGTCACACACAAGAACGGCGGCAAGGTGGCTTCTGTCGCCCATATCGCCAGCCG
>MKRV01000281.1:10208-11083 GCA_001897995.1 Alphaproteobacteria bacterium 65-37
TATCGTGACAGGCTGCTTGGCCGCCCGGAATGTCGCCCCGTGCCGCGCCAGCCGCCAGTTCGCCGCAGGCGCCTCGGGAATATCCCGTACGTCGATCAAGGCGTCGGGCAAGGTCTCCAGCCTGGCGAGCTGGCGCTTTTCCGCCGCACTAAGCGCTTTCCGTTTCGTACCGGCGACGCTCGTGTGAGGTCGCTTTCCGCGCCCCGATGATCCTGGCAAGACCGACCTCCTCGCCTCTCGGATAGGTATGAACAACGACCAACAGTGTTACAGCACCGACAACGCCGATCGCGTGCCATCGCTGCTCACCTTCAATCACGCGATCCGGGACCAGAACATGCAATGGATCCTCCCAGACTCGGCGGGCAAGCTCGAAAGAAACACCATGCTTGGCCAGATTGATCCGAGCTTTTTCAGGATCCCATTCGAATCGCACGATCTCTCCCAGTACGTACATATATGTACGTACAAAAAGCTTTCGTCAAGGAGGGAGAAATGGTCAACTTGGATATGGGCTTCACGAGTCGCCGCCAGTGGCTAGCGGCACGTCAAAGAACCAACGCAGCCAAAACAGCCTTGCTCCGCGAACTCTTTGTCAGCGATTGCCGAGACGTCTTTTACGGGCGCCAGTTGGAAGTCCGACTTGAAAGTCGATTTGCACACTGGACGACCCGCAAGGCACTGCAAGAGCTTTCAGCAGAGAAGCGAATACGCTCGAGAGTGGACGAAAAGTCCGGGCGCCGAATCCACTTTTACTGGGCATTACGGCATCGGTATCCGTGCCGACAGATCGCAGTAATATCCGCTCTTGTCGAAGAGTTCTCTGCGCCTGATTTCACTAACGCCGTCGGCGGATATGCTGAGTTGCTCGCAGA
>MKRV01000281.1:11144-11728 GCA_001897995.1 Alphaproteobacteria bacterium 65-37
GGAAGCAATACGGTGTCGAGATCAAGAATCGACTTGGTTACATCGATACGAAAGAACTCGAAATAAAGCTCAGGATGTGTGTTGCTCTCGGCGTAGCACCCCTATTCATCACGAGGGAGATGCCGCGCGCCTATGCTCGGCAGATCGCGATGGCTGGCGGCATGTCGATATGTGTAGGCACGCAGCAATACCCACCTTTGGCATGGAGCCTAGCGCTGCGAGTATCGCGTAAGCTCCGCTTACCAATTGGATGGAGCCAAAGACAGGCTGAATACTTGTTTCAAAGCCGTCTAGGGGCCGCCATTACCAGGAAAAACGAGCGAGGTTTCGAAGTGAGTGGCCAATTCACACCAGAGACCTCCTAAATGATTGATTGTTAAAGACAATATTTGTCCGAGGATTCTTGCCGACAGGATCTCGGGCAATGCACGGCGTCCATCGCCAATCGTCAAAAATAGCGGTCGCTCAGACCTCTTCTGACATTATTGCCTTCGCCTTGCAGCCGCCCCATGCTCCTCCCATGCGGGACCCTCTCTCGTCTTCCAGGCTCGCCGATATCATCGACCAGGCGCGCGGCAAGGTTC
>MKRV01000281.1:11783-60249 GCA_001897995.1 Alphaproteobacteria bacterium 65-37
GCTACCAGGGCGCCACCGAGGTCGACGGGCGCGGGCTGGTGGCCGTGCCGGGCTTCATCGACAGCCACGTCCATTGCGAATCCACCCTGGTGCCGCCGCTGGAATTCGACCGCTGCGTCACGCCGCGCGGCACGACGACGGCGATCTGTGATCCGCACGAGATCTGCAACGTGCTGGGGATCGCCGGCCTGACGTACTTCCTGGAATGCGCGGCCGTGACGGTCATGGACCTGCGCGTCCAGCTCTCCTCCTGCGTGCCGGCAACCCATCTCGAGACGTCGGGCGCGCGCCTGGAGGCCGAGGACCTGCTGCCCTTCAAGCATCATCCCAAGGTGCTGGGGCTCGCCGAGTTCATGAACGTGCCGGGCGTGCTCAACAAGGATCCGGCGGTGCTGGCCAAGCTCGCGGCCTTTTCGGACGTGCAGATCGACGGCCATTCGCCGCTGCTGTCGTCCTACGACCTCAATGCCTATATCGCGGCCGGGGTGCGCAACTGCCACGAGACCACGTCGGCGGCCGAGGCGCGCGAGAAGCTCGCCAAGGGCATGCAGGTGCTGGTGCGCGAGGGCACGGTCTCCAAGGATCTCGCCGCCCTGGCCGAACTGATCACGGCCGACCGCACGCCGTTCCTGGCGCTCTGCACCGACGATCGCAATCCGCTCGACATCGCCGAGGAAGGCCACGTCGATTACATGATCCGCGCCGCCATCGGCCGGGGCGTGCGACCGCTCGATGCCTATCGCGCCGCAAGCTGGTCGGCGGCGCGGCATTTCGGCCTGTTCGATCGCGGCCTGATCGCGCCGGGGCAACGCGCCGATATCGTGCTGCTGGAAGACCTCGCCACCTGCAAGGTGGGTTCGGTGATCTGTCGCGGCGCGCCGGTGACGCCGGATCGTTTCAGGGCACGGCCCGGCGTGTCGCCGGTCGGTCTCGACTCGGTGAAGCTCCGCCCCGTATCGGCGGCGACCTTCCATGTTCCTGCCGCAGCCGACGCTCCCCCGGTGATCGGCATCAGGCCCGGCCAGATCCTGACCGACCGGCTCGAGGTCGAGGTCGCGCGCCGGGACGGTGCTTTCGTGGCCGATATCGACCGCGATGTGCTGAAGATCGCCGTGCTTGGCCGTCACGATAACCGCGGCAATGTCGGCCGTGGCTTCGTCAAGGGCTTCGGCCTGAGACGCGGTGCCATCGCCTCGTCGGTCGGGCATGACAGCCACAATGTCTGCGTGATCGGCTGCAGCGACCGCGACATGGCGACGGCCGTGAACCGCTTGATCGAGCTACGCGGCGGCTTCGCTGCCGCGGCCGACGGCCGGGTCGTGGCCGAACTGGCGCTGCCCATTGCCGGCCTGATGAGCGAACGGCCGTTCGAGGAGGTCGAGCAGGGGCTGCGTCGCCTGCGCGCCGCCGTACGCGATCTCGGGACGCCGCTGCACGAGCCCTTCCTGCAGATGGCCTTCCTGCCGTTGCCGGTGATCCCGCATCTCAGGATCACCGATCGCGGGCTGGTCGATGTCGATCGCTTCGAGCTGGTCGGCTGAACGGGCGCGGCGGCCGTGTTGACGCCTCGCTGGATGGTGCTCGTGGCGTCGATGGCGGCGCTGGCCGGATGTCAGAGCATCACCTACCAGAAGGCCGGCGCCACGCCGGCCGAAATCGAGGCCGATACCAAGGAATGCCGCGAGTATCAGCTGCGCCGTCTGGTCGCGATGGGCGGCGACCGCGTCGAGAACATGGATCGCGACGAGTTCGAGAAGCCGTGCATGCAGGCGCGCGGCTACCGCCAGGTCATGGTGCCGAGCGGCACCACGCAAACACGCTGACCTGACGGTCCGCGGTCTCGCTGTCCCAACTACTTGTCGAGCCAGATCTCCTCGTAGCGCGAGCCGTTGTAGAGGCTGTTCACCATCGGCACATAGCCCTTCACATGGGGATGCCAGCAGGTGCCGGCGGCATTCCACATGATGACCGGGCGGGCGCCGTCGTCGAGCAGCTTGCGGTCGATCTCCCACACCATCTTCCTACGCTTCTCGACGTCGCGCTCGGCCGACTGTGCGGTGAACAGCTTCTCGATCTCCGGGCTGCAATAGCCCGTGTAGTTGCGCTCCGACTTGCAGGAGAAGTTCTCGAAGTAGTTCTGGTCGGGATCGTCGACGCCATTGCCGGTGGTGTTGAGGCCGATCGCGTAATCCTTGCGGGCGACCTTGGTGTACCAGATGGCGGTATCGACGAGGTCGAGCTCGCCCTCGAAGAAGACCTCCTTGAGCTGGTCGATCAGGATCACGGCCGGATCGCGGTAGAGCAGGTGGTTGCGGGTCGAGACCTTGAGCTTCAGCTTGTTGTCCGGGCCATAGCCCAGCTTCTTCATGATCTCGCGCGCTTCGGCGCGGTTCTTCTCGATATCGGGGCCGTAGCCCGTGACCTGGTCGTAGAGCTCCTTGGGCAGGCCCCAGACGCCGTTGGGCGTCGGCTCCATGACGCCGCCGATGTCGGACTGGCCCTGGGTGATGATGTCGATGAAGGCCTTGCGGTCGAGGCTGAGCAGCATGGCGCGCCGCACGTCGGCATTGTCGAACGGCGGTGCGTCGCGGTTCAGGATCAGGTTGGTGTTGTTGTTCATCGCCGCGACCTTGCAGACGGCGTTCGGCGCCTGCGCCTTCACGTCCTTGATCAGCGGAATGGTGACGCCGTAGGGCGAGCTGATGTCGTAGCGGCCCGACACGAAGCCCAGGATCGCCGTGCCACGCGCCGGCACGATCGAGATCTCGATACCGTCGAGATAGGGCTTGCCCTTCTTGAAGTAGTCGGCATTGCGGACGAGCTTGATGCCTTCCTTCTGCTTGAACTCGGCGAGCTTGAAGGGGCCGGTGCCGATCGGCTTGGTGCGCATCTGCGCCGTCGGCACGTGGCAGGAATAGACGGGGCTGTAGCCGGACGCCAGCAGCACCAGGAACGAGGGCTGCGGCTGGCCGAGATGGAAGGTCACCTCGCGGTCGCCATTGGTCGTGACCTTCTCGAGATTCCAGTACCACGAGGCGCGGGGATTCTTGCGCAGCTTCTGGGTTTCGCTGCGGCCGGTCAGCATGTCCCAGGTGCACTTCACGTCGGCGGCGGTGAAGGGCTTGCCGTCGTGCCATTTGGCGTTGCCGACCAGCTTGAAGGTGAGGTCCTTGCCGTCGGCGCTCCAGCTCCAGCTCTCGGCGAGGTCGGGACGGATCGACTCCAGGCTGTTCTGGGGAACCTGCTGATCGAACAGCACGAGATTGTTGTAGAGGCTCATGAACGGCACGACCGTCGAGGTCGTGGCCTCCTCGTGGATCGAGGCGCTGGGCGGGTTGTCCTGGAAGTACATCTTCATGATACCGCCGCTCTTCTGTGCGAAGGCGGGTGTCGCCATCAGGCCGAGTGCTGCGACGACACTGACCACGCTACCGAAACGCATGTCGTTCCTCCCTGCTTGCGTTGCCCGGAAGGTGACGCGGCAGGGAGGAAGCGTCGAGAGCAGGTTTCCGGCTAGCGGATCATTCTAGCGGATCATTGCGCGCAGTTTCGAAGACAGCAGGTCCGCCGCCAGCACGAGGACCAGGATCACGATCACGCAGGCGGCGGTGTCTTCGTAGGCGAAGAGTTTCATCGAGCTGATCAGCTCGAAGCCGATGCCGCCGGCGCCGACCATGCCCAGTACTGTCGACACGCGGATGTTGGTTTCGAAACGGTAGAGCACGACGCCGATCCAGGTCGGCAGCACCTGTGGCAGAACGCCGAACACGATGCGCTGCAAAGTACCGGCACCGGCGGCGCGCAGCGCGTCGAGCGGGCCCTCGTCGATCTCCTCGATGGCCTCGGCGAAGAACTTGCCCAGCATGCCGGCGCCGTGAATGGCGATCGCGAGCACGCCGGCGAAGGGGCCGAGGCCGACCGCGGCCACGAAGATCAGGGCCAGGATGATCTCGTTGATGCCGCGCATCACGTTCAGCACCTGGCGCAGGCCATGGAAGACCCAGGCATAGGGCGACAGGTTGCGGGCGGCGAAGAAGCAGACCGGCAGGGCCAGCACGACGCCGAGCAAGGTGCCCCAGAGTGCGATCTGCACGGTTTCGACGGCAGGCCGCACCAGCTTCTGCATGAAGGCGAAGTTGGGCGGCAGCATGCGGCCGATGAAATCGCCGATCCAGGGCAGTCCGGCCACGAGGCCCGAGACGCTGAGCTGCGTGCCGACAGCCGCCCACCACAAGGCGGCCGAGGACAGGCCGAGAATCGGCAGCAGGATCCACCAGCCCAGTGGGCCGCGGGGCTTGTTGACGACGAACTGCAGGGTGCCGATCGACATGTCAGGCCCTCCCTTCGCTGGCCACGGGGGTCATGGTGGCCTCGCCGGCGGCGCGCCGCCGCTCGGTGAGTCGCTGGGCGGCATCGAGGACGTTGGGGTCGTCGAGGCCGGGATAGATGCTGCGGATCACGTCGCCGCTGACGCCCGAGGGGGCGCCATCGTACACGATCGCGCCACCCGACAGGCCGATAATGCGCTCGCCGAACTCCAGCGCATAGTCGATCTGGTGAAGGTTGCAGAGGACGGCGATGTTGGAGTCCTTGCAGCTCTTCTTGAGGTAGGTGAGCACGGTACGCGAGGTTTTGGGGTCGAGGCTGGCGACCGGTTCGTCGGCCAGCATGAATTTGGGCTGTTGCGCCAGCGCCCGCGCAATGCCGACGCGCTGTTGCTCGCCGCCCGACAAGGCATCGGCGCGATTGCGCGCCTTGTGTACCATCGCCACCTGCTCGAGACAGTGCAGCGCGATCTTCACGTCGGCTTCGGGAAAGAGCTGCAGGCTGCTGAGCAGCGGCGACAGGTCGGCCATGCGCCCGACCAGCACGTTCTTCAGCACCGACAGGCGCTTCACGAGATTGTGCTGCTGGAAGATCATGGCGACGTTGCGCCGGAGCAGGCGCAGGTCGCGGCGGTTGGAGGAGAGCGAGGCGCCGTCGACCAGGATGTCGCCGGCGCTGGGCTCGATCAGGCGGTTGATGCAGCGCAGCAGGGTCGACTTGCCGGCACCGGAGGGCCCCAGCACGACGACGAACTCGCCCGGCCGGATCGACAGGTTGACGCCGCTCAGCGCTTGATGGTCGCCGTAGGATTTGGCGAGGCCACGGATCTCGATCATGTCGCGATCTCCCGGGCCGTCTATTTCTGCTTCTTGAGGTCGATATTGGCGAGCTTGGCGGTCTCGCGCACGACATCGTAGGCCTGGTCGCTGGTTTCCTTGAAGCCGTTCAGCTTGCCCTGGTCGGACCAGTTGAGATCCTTGATGGCAAGGAAAGCCGCCTTCACCTTCGCCTTGGTTTCGGGCGAAAGATCCTTGCGCCACACCATCGGCGATTCCGGGATCGGGTCGGAACGCCACACGACCTCGATCTGGTCGGCCTTGATGTGGCCCTTGGCGATGGCGGCGTCGAGGATGCGGTCGGCGATGGTCGCGGCATCGACCTTGCCGTTTGCGACCGCCAGCGCGTTGGCGTCGTGGGCGCCGGTGAAGAGCACCGTCTTGAAGTCGCGCTTGGGATCGATGCCGGCCTTGATCAGGCCGGCCAGCGGAAAGGCGTAACCCGATGTCGACGCGGGATCGACGAAGGCGAAGTTCTTGCCTTTGAGGTCGTCGAGCTTTTTGATGCCGCTCGATTTCAAGGCGATGATCTGGCTGTGATAGTAGGTGCGCCCGGCCTTGGCCGTCTCGGCGATGGCGAAGGCCTCGACCGGCGTCACCGTGGTGGCGAGCACATAGGAGAAGGGGCCGAGATAGGCGATGTCGAGATGCTTGGAACGCAGCGCCTCGATCACGCCATTGTAGTCGGTGGCGACGAAGCCCTGGACCTTGAGGCCGGAATTCTTCTCGACGGCATCGAGGATATCCTTGCTCTGCGCCAGCATGGCGCGGGAATCCTCGGAGGGGATCAGCCCGACCTTGAGGACCTGTTGAGCATGGGCCACACCGCCGCCGGCCAGGGAGCCGGTGAGGAGTGAACTGGCGGAAAGGAACCCGAACGTTCGACGCGTGATCCTGATCATGGCTTGTTTCCTCCTGAGCCGTTTCTTGATTTGAGATGTTCTAGGCGGCCATGGCCGCCAGCAGCGCCTCCCGGCGTCCGATGAAGTTGCGTCCACGTTCGCCGGCTAGCGCATGGTCGACCAGGGCCGTCCAGTCCCGGGCGGCGATGCCGTGGTCGGTGGCGCGTGTCGACACGCCGAGCTTTTCCAAGGTTGCTTCGAGGTGGGCAGCACCCGCCTCGAGGTCGGGGCCGAAGATGTTCCTCAAGGCTGCATCGCAGGCCGGGTCGCAGCCGACGACGGCCCGTAGCACCATCGGCAGGCTGAAGGAGCAGGCGATGCCGTGCGGCACGCCGTGATGCAGGGTGAGGTGGTAGGACAGCGAATGGGCGAGCGAGGTCTTGGTGTTGGAGAAGGCCAGTCCCGCAAACAGGCTGGCGCGCGACAGCCGCAACCGCAGCCCGGCATCGCGCAGATTGTCCGCCAGCGCGGGCAGGGCCTCCAGCACCTCGCGCGCGGCGCGCTCGGCGAGCGCCGTCGATACCGGATTGGCATTGACGTTCCAGATGCTTTCCAGCGCGTGGCTGAGCGCATCCAGGCCGGTGCTGACGGTGATACCGCGCGGCAGGCCGACGGTCAGCAGCGGGTCGACCAGCGCCACCTCCGGGTAAAGGCTCGGCCGCGAGAGCGAGTATTTCTTCTTGGCGTCGGTGTCCCACACCGTTGCCCAGCTCGTGACCTCGCTGCCGGTCCCCGACGTGGTCGGGATGGCGACGATCGGCGTGGTCCCCAGCGTCTCGCCGCCCTTGCCGGTCTCGAGATAGCTGCGGACACGCGGGAAGTCGCCCGACGCGGCGGCGAGAACCTTGGCGGCATCGATCACCGAGCCGCCGCCCAGGGCGACGATGACTTCGATCGGCCGGGCCGCCTCGGCGTAGAGGCGGCAGGATTTGGTAAGGCCGCGGAAGTCGGGGTTGGGACCGATATTGCGGACGAGGGCGGCGGGCTCGCCGGCCTGGCGGGCGAGGCGGCGTGTCATGTCGGCGAAGACCGACCCGCCATTGGCGTCGTCGTAGGTGACCAGGCAATAGGTGCGGCCCGCCAGGACGTCAGCGATGCCCTCGAAGGCACCGGCGCCGAATTTCACATCGACCGGATTTCGGTAGCGCCACATCCGCGCCTCTCCCGATTGTTTTCGTTCCTTGGTGACAATCCTCCGGCCGGGCCTCACATTTATCCAATTCAAACGAATTCGATATACCATTGAGAAAATCAATATGAGGCATACCCAGCTTCGATCCTTCCATGCCGTCGCCCAGCGCCTGAGCTTCACCGTCGCCGCGCGCGAGCTCGGCGTCAGCCAGCCGACGATCACGACCCAGGTGAAGTCGCTGGAGCAGGAGTTCGGCGTGGAGCTGTTCGTACGCCGCGGCCGCCGCATCGAATTGACGGAAACCGGCGGCGGGCTGCTCGACATCACACGGCGCCTGTTCGCCGACGAGAAGGAAGCCTCCGACTATCTCAACGAGACGCGCGGCCTGAAGACCGGCCATCTGCGCGTCGGCGCCGTCGGGCCCTACCACGTCACCGACATGCTGGCGGCTTTCAATGCCCGCTATCCCGGCATCTACGTCTCGGTGACGGTCGGCAACTCACGCGAGTCGCTGCGCGACCTGCTGGACTATCGCACCGACGTGGCGGTGCTGGCCCATGTCGATCCCGATGCCCGGCTGGTGGCAATCCCGTACCGACGGCACCGCGTCGTGGTGATGTGTCCGGCCGACCACGACTTCGCCGATCGGCGCTCGATCCGCGCCCGCGACATGGAGGGCCAGCGCCTGATCGTGCGCGAAGCCGGCTCGACCACGCGCCGCGCCTTCGATCAGGCGATGCGCGAGAAGGATGTGCGGCCGCGGATCGTCATGGAGATCGGCAGTCGCGAATCGATTCGCGAGGCGGTCGCCAAGGGCATCGGCCTCGGCGTCGTTTCAGAGAAGGAATTCATCCCCGATCCGCGCATTCGCGCCCTGCAGGTATCGGATTCCGAGATCTACACCTACGCCCACGTCGTGCATCTGCGCGAGCGGCAGAATGCCCGCCTGGTGCGGGCTTTCCTGGGTGAGCTGGCAGGGCTCTTGAAGCTCAGCCCCGACGAACGCTCGCGCCGCCGTCCACCGGCAAGGTCGCGCCGGTGATGAAGGCCGCCTCGTCGGAGGCGAGGAAGAGGGCGGCGTTGGCGACATCCCAGCCGGTGCCCATCTTCTTGCGCAGCGGCACCTTGGAATCCCGCTCGGCCTCGACCTCGGCCCGGCTCTTCTTGAATTCGCGGGCGCGCGTGTCGACGGCCATCGGGGTGTTCATCAGGCCGGGCAGGATGACATTGGCGCGAATGCCATACTGGGCATTCTGGTAGGCGAGCTGCTCGGTGAAGGCGACCATGGCGGCCTTGGTCGCCTTGTAGGCGACGTAGGGATAGGTAGTGATCACCGCCATCGACGATATGTTGATGATGGCGCCGCTCGCCTGTTTGCGCATGATCGGCAGCACATGCTTGGCCGCGAAGATGCAGCTCTTGAGGTTGATCGCGGTGCAGCGGTCGAACGCTTCCTCGGTGATGCTGTCGAGTTCGGCATCGCCACCCGAGAGCGAGACGCCGACATTGTTGTGCAGGATGTCGATGCGCCCCCAGCGCCGATGCGCGTCGGCCACCATGTTCTTGATGTCGTCTTCCTTCGTGACATCGGCTTTGAAGGCTTCGGCGACGCCCTGGCTTTGGCGGATCATGTCGACGGTTTCCTGCGCCGAGGCGAGATTGTGGTCGACGCACAGCACCTTGGCGCCTTCGCGCGCAAAGGTGAGAGCGGTGGCGCGGCCGTTGCCGATGCCTTCTCCCGGGCTCTGGCCGGCGCCGACGACAATGGCGATGCGGTCCTTGAGGCGCATGTCATTTCACTCCCGGTATCGGATACTGCTTCAGCACTTCCTTGTAGTGGGGCTCGTTGTCGATCTGCATGGTGGCGAGCACGCGCACGACGGCGCAGTAGAAGGCGATGGTGAGCACCAGGTCGGTCATGTGCTCGTCCGAGAGCTCCTTCTTGATCTCGGCGAAGGTGGCATCGGACATCGCGAGATCCTTCACCATCTCGCGGGCGCCTCTCAAGATCGCCTTGGTGAGCGGCTCCAGGCTGCTCGGCCTGCCCTCGGTTTCGGCCATCAGCCCCTGGATGTCCTGGTCGGTGACACCGAACTCCTTGCCGATCTTCACGTGGTGCGTGAACTCGTACTCCGACTTCTCCATCCAGCCGACCTGCAGGATGGCGAGTTCGCGCAGGCGCGGATCGAGCTTGCTCTTGAAGCGGATGAAGCTGCCGATGCCGTTGAAGGCCCGCGCCATGTCCGGCGAGTTCACCAGCAGCTTGTGCAGGTTGGTGTTGCGCTTCAGCATGTCGCGATATTCGGGCGCGACCTGGTCGGGTTCGAGATAAGGCAGGCGGGCCATTGGCGTCCCTCGGTCTTCAGTGGTCTTGCGAATCGCGTTCCGGTCCCTGCAGAGTCACGCCGCCATCGACGGTCAGGACCTGGCCGGTGATGTAGCGGGCATGCGCCGACAGCAGGAAGCGCACGGCGTGGCCGACGTCCCAGCCGGTGCCTTCGGTCTTCAGCACCGAGGCGCGGGAACGCTGGGCGCGCGCGGCGTCGCTCATGCCGCGGGCATAGACCATCGGCGTGTACATCGGACCGGGGCAGATGCAGTTGACGCGGATATGGTCCTTGCCGTGGTCGACCGCCATCGCCCGCGTGAGGCCGATCACGGCGGCCTTGGAGGTGGTGTAGGTGGTGAGGCCGCGCGGCCTGAGCGCCGAGATCGAGGAGATATTGACGATCGCGCCGCCCTTGGCCGTCTTGATCATGGCCGGAATGGCGTGCTTGGACAGCAGGAACATCGTCTCGACATTGACCTGCATCACGCGGCGGTATTCGTCGGGCTTTTCCTCAACGACCGAGCCGCGGCTGCCGATGCCGATATTGTTGTCGAGAAAGTCGAGCCGGCCCCAGCGATCGACCGCGGCATCGACCAGCCGCTTGCACTCGGCCTCCACCGTCATGTCGCCGGCATGCGCCGCGGCGTGGCCGCCCTCGGCCTTGATCATCTCGACGGTGCGCTCCGCGAGCTTGATGTCCCGGTCGGCCACCAGCACGTTAGTCCCGGCGCGGGCCAGCAGAATGGCCGCGGCACGGCCGTTGCCGATGCCGTCACCGGCGGCGCCGCCGCCAGCAATGATGGCGACCTTGCCGGCCAGGCCGGCATCGTCCTCGGGACCTTTCATGATTCTCCCTTCACGGCAAACCCGCACCGGGCACATCGACCCGCAGGGTCTCGATGCGGCCGTCGCGCTTGTCGGCGATGGCGGGGCCACTCCCGCTGTTGGTGACGACGAACAGCGTGCGCCGATCCTGGCCGCCCAGCATGCAGGCATAGGCGGCACGCGCCCCGAGATCGAGATCGTGTGTGACCTTGCCGCCTTCCAGCACCCGGATCATGTGGTGAGTGAAGGCGCCGGTGACCCAGATGCCGCCCTCGGCATCAAGGCAGATGCCATCGGGATTGCAGGTGGGCGTTTCTGCCCAGACGCGGCGGTTCGAGAGTGTGCCGTCGGCGGCGATATCGAAGGCGGTGAGCCGCTTGGCGAAGGTTTCACCGATGATCATCGTTTTGCCGTCCGGCGTGATGACCGTGCCGTTGGGAAACATCAGATCATCGGCCGCCTTGTGCACTGAGCGATCGGGATCGACGCGCACCAGGGCGGCAGGCCGTAATTCCTCGCCGGCATGGCGGTCGAAGCCGAAGTTGCCGACATAGGCGCGGCCCTTGCCGTCCACCACCATATCGTTGCAATGGCCGGTGGCCAGCGGCTTGAGTTCGGCCTCGACGGTGAGCTTGCCGTCGGCGAAGCTGAGCAGCCGGCGGTCGGTCATGCTGACGATCAGCATCGTGCCGTCCGGCCGCCAGCCGAGGCCGGAGGGTTGGCCCGGCACTTCGACGATGGTCTCGGCCTTGCCGGCCTCGTCGACCGTCCGCACCTGGTGGACGTAGAAGTCCGAGAACCACAGCTTGCCGTCGCGCCAGCGCGGCCCTTCGCCGAAGCTCAACCCGGTCAGCAGCGGTTCGAGCTTCATCGTTGCTCATCCCATTCGAAGCGGAAGGAACTGCCCTCGGGCTTGACGTAGCCGGCGTTGGCACCGGGGAAATGCGCCGGGCAGAGCAGGGCATTGCTTTCGACGCAGTCTTCCAGGAGCTGGCGGCGCGAACGTGCCGACATCTCCTGGTCCCAGCAGAACTGGCTCGACCAGTCGGGGTGATAGACCTGGATCGGATGATGCATGATGTCGCCGGAGAAGGTCGCGGTGCGGCCTGCATCCTTCAGGTTGATGGCGATCGAGCCCGGCGTGTGGCCGGGATAGTCCTTGATGGTGAGCAGCGGGTCGGGCTGATGGTCGCTCTCGATCATTACCGCCTTGCCGGCTTCGACGATCGGCAGCACCGAATCGTCGAACGAGCCGTCATTGACCTTGCCTTCGCCCTGGGCGGACCGTTCCGTTTCCCAGTGCGCGTATTCGCGCTTGGCGAAGAGGTACTTCGCGTTGGGGAAGGTCGGCACCCAGCGGCCGTTCTCGAGTTTGGTGTTCCAGCCCACGTGATCGACATGCAGATGGGTGCACATCACGAAGTCGACCGACTCCGGCGGACAGCCGCAGGCCCGCAGTCGATTGAGGAAGGGCGTGTCGAGCTTGTTCCAACCTGGATTGTGCCGCGCCTTGTCGTTGCCGAGGCAGGTGTCGATCAGGATGGTGTGCCGGCCGGTCTTCAATATCCAGGTATGGACCGATCCGACAAGGCGGTCGGAGCCTGCCTCGACATGAACGGGCACCATCCAGTGCTTCTGTGCGTCGAAGGCCTGCTGATCGAACTTGGGGAACATGCGGTTGGGCCGGAATCCGGCCGCGCACAGCTCCTCGACCTTCTCGATGGTGGCTCCGCCGATCCTGCGAACGGTCATGGCGTGGCTTCCCTTTACTAGAACGTGACGACGCTGCGGATCGACTCTCCCTTGTGCATCAGATCGAAGGCGTCGTTGATCTTCTCGACCGGCATGGTGTGGGTGATCAGCGAATCGATGTCGATCTTGCCGTCCATGTACCAGTCGACGATCTTCGGCACGTCGCGGCGGCCCTTGGCGCCGCCGAAGGCGGTGCCGATCCAGTGCCGGCCGGTCACGAGCTGGAACGGCCGTGTCGAGATCTCCTGGCCGGCGCCCGCGACGCCGATGATCACCGACTTGCCCCAGCCGCGATGACAGCATTCCAGCGCCTGGCGCATCAGCTTGGTGCTGCCGACGCATTCGAAGCTGTAGTCGGCGCCGCCGTCGGTCAGCTCCACGAGATGGGCGACGAGGTCCTTGCCGCCGAGATCATTGGGGTTGACGAAATGCGTCATGCCGAACTTGCGGCCGAGCGCTTCGCGCGCCGGATTGAGGTCGACGCCCACGATCATGTTGGCGCCGACCATGCGCGCGCCCTGCAGGACGTTGAGGCCGATGCCGCCCAGGCCGAACACCACGACATTGGCGCCGGGCTCGACCTTGGCGGTGTTGATGACGGCGCCGATGCCGGTGGTGACGCCGCAGCCGATGTAGCAGACCTTGTCGAACGGCGCGTCGGGGCGGATCTTGGCGAGCGCGATCTCGGGCAGCACCGTGTAGTTCGAGAAGGTCGAGCAGCCCATGTAATGATGGATCTTCTTGCCCTTGATCGAGAATCGGCTGGTGCCGTCGGGCATCACGCCCTGGCCCTGGGTCGAGCGGATCGCGGTGCAGAGATTGGTCTTGCCGGAGAGGCAGGATTTGCAGGCGCGGCATTCCGGCGTGTAGAGCGGAATCACATGGTCGCCCTTCTTGAGCGACACGATGCCCGGCCCGACATCGACCACGACACCCGCGCCCTCGTGGCCGAAGATCACCGGGAACAAGCCCTCGGGATCGCCGCCGGAACGCGTGAACTCGTCGGTGTGGCAGACGCCCGACGCCTTGATCTCGACCAGCACCTCGCCGAACTTGGGACCTTCGAGGTCGACGGTCTCGATTTCGAGAGTTTTCCCGGCCTCGTAGCAAACCGCTGCTTTAGTCTTCACGCTCTACTCCCCGTGCTGCGGCGCGAGCCTAGAGCAGGGGGTGGTGGCAGTCTATGCCGCGACGCTTTCGACGAGCGCTTGCGTCATTTTTGACTTCGCCTCGCGATACTGGGCGACCAGCCGGCGGCAGAGCTCGGCGGCCGCAGGCACGTCCTCGATGTTTCCCACGCCGTGCCCTGCCGTGTAGATGTCCTTCCAGTGTTTCTTGTTCTCCTGCGCCGCCACGATCTTGCCGGGCAGAGTCGTGCGCAGCACGTCGAGGTCGATGCCGGCGGCGAGCAGGCTGGGCGTCAGCCAGTTGGCTGGCGCACCATCGATCGACGCGGTGAGGAAGACGTCGGTGGCACGGGTCTCGAGGATCATGTTCTTGTGCGCCTGGGCCGCCATGGCTTCCTGGGTGGCGATGAAGCGCGTGCCGATATAGGCGAGGTCGGCGCCCATCGCCTCGGCCGCCAGCACGTCGCGTCCGGTGGTCTGGCCGCCGGCCAGCACGATTGCGAAATGGTCGCCGAGCTGGCGTATCTCGTTCATGAGCGCGAAGGGATTGATCGTGCCGGTATGGCCGCCGGCACCACCGGCGACGGCGATGACGCCATCGACGCCCGCTTCCAGCGCCTTCTCGGCGTGGCGCCGGTTGGCGATGTCGTGCAGGGCGACGGCACCCCAGCCGTGGATGCGCCGGATCGCGTCGCCCGGCGCGCCCTTGGAGGTCAGCACCACGGGCACACGATACTGCTCGACCAGCTCGAGATCGCCGGGATAGCGCGGGTTGGAGGCGTGGACGACGAGGTTCACCGCCCAGGGCGCCGGCTTTCGCCCGGCATCCTCGAGCCGCTTGATGCCCGCAACCATCTCGTCGAGCCACTGACGGAACTCTTCGCGGCTGCGTGTCCCGTGTGCGGGAAAGCTGCCCATAACGCCTTCGCTGCAGCAGGCCAGCGCAAGCGCCGGATTGGAGACCAGGAACATCGGCGCGGCGATGGCGGGAATCGCCAGGCCTTTCGTCAGTCTCAGCACATCGGCGCGCGGCATGATCGATCTCGTGCGGTTGCATCTTCCGCCGTGCGGCAATCGCAGCAGCGGTCGATTCGTTCGTCTCTGCACATCGTGGCCTGTGCTAGGGTCGCGGTCCACGGAGGAGTTCATGGCACAGACCGGCAATCACAAGGGGCTCACATTCGGCATCTTCCTGGCGCCGTTCCATCGCGTGGGCGAGAACCCCACGCTTGCGATGGCACGCGACATGGAACTGGTCGAATGGATCGACGAGCTGGGCTACGACGAGGCCTGGATCGGCGAGCACCATTCCGCCGGCTGGGAGACGATCGCCTCGCCGGAAGTGTTCATCGGCGCCGCCATCGAGCGCACCCGCTACATTCGTCTGGGCTCGGGCGTGACGAGCCTGCCCTATCACCATCCGCTGATGGTGGCGAACCGCTTCGTGCAGCTCGATCACATGTCGCGCGGCCGCACCATGCTGGGCTGCGGCCCCGGCGCGCTGCCGTCGGATGCCTACATGATGGGCATCGAACCCTCGACCCAGCGGCCGCGCATGGAGGAGGCGCTGGCCGCCATCATGGCGCTGCTGAAGTGCGAGGAGCCGGTCACCATGAAGACCGACTGGTTCGAGCTCAAGGAAGCGCGGCTGCATCTCGCACCCTACAGCTACCCGCATTTCCCCATCGCCTGCGCCAGCACGATCACGCCGTCGGGCATGATCGCTGCCGGCAAGCACGGGCTCGGCGTGCTCTCGATCGGTGCCGGCATTCCCGGCGGACCGGAGATGCTCGGCAAGCAGTGGGGTATCTACGAGGAGACGGCGGCCAAGCACGGCAAGACCGCCGATCGCGCCAAGTGGCGTGTCGTGGTGAATGCCCATGTTGCCGAGGACGACGAGCAGGCGTTGCGCGAAGTTCATGCCGGGGAGCGTCGCGAGACCGTCACCTACTTCGAGGACACGCTCGGCCGGCCGCCGGGTCGCGCCGACGATCCGCTGCGCGACGGCGTGAAGATGGGCACGACCCTGGTCGGCAGCCCCGACACGGTTGCCAAGGGCATCGAACGGCTCCTCGGCTTCTCCAACGGTGGGTTCGGCGGCGTGCTGTTCCGTGCCCATGAGTGGGCGACGCGCGAGCAGACGATGCGCTCCTACGAGCTCTTCGCCCGCTACGTGATGCCGCGCTTCCAGGGCTCGCTCGACACGATCGTCAATTCGAACCAGTGGGCCAAGGACAACCGCAAGGGCATCTTCGGGCCCAACGTGGCCGCCGTGAAGAAAGCCTTTACCGATGCCGGCCGCGAGGCACCGGAAGAGTTCCGCGCCCGCACGCCCGGCGCGCGCGACGTCGCCAACGACTGATCGTCGTCCCTGACGAAGGCTAGAACGTCTTCTTGTCGCCGGGGTTCATGTCGAGAACCTCGGTGGCTGTCTGGCCCAGGGCGGCCTTGTACTCGGCCGGCGTTCCGCGCAGGAACGGGTTGGTGCCGTAGTGCATGGGCAAGGCCATCTTGGGCTTGATCCACTCGCGTGTGGCGTAGGCGGCGTCCTTTGGGCTCAGCACGAAGTGGCCGCCGATCGGGATCAGCAGCAGGTCGGGCTTGTAATATTCGCCGATGAATTTCATGTCGCCGAACAGGCCCGTGTCGCCCATGTGATAGATCTTGAGGCCGCTCTCGAGCTCGATGATCAGCCCGACCGGCTCACCGGCGGCGTAGCTCACGTCCTTTCCCGTGACGGGGTCCTTCAGGATCATTTCCGATGAGTGTTCGGCGTGGACCTGGGTGATCTTCACGCCGGGGAAGGGCTCGATGGTGCCGGACTTGTTCATGCGCGGCGCCAGATTGGCGGGCAGCACACCCAGCGTAGCGAGCGTCTGGTTCATCCCGGCCGGTCCCCACACCGGGACATTGTTCTTCTTGGCGAGTTCCACGGCATCGCCGAGATGATCGCCGTGGCCGTGCGTCACCAGGATCAGATCGACCTTGCCGAGGGCGTCGAGATTCTTGAGCTCCTGCGGTGTCTTCGGATTACCCAGGATCCAGGGGTCGATCATGATCACCTTGCCGCCGGCGGTCGTGAGCTTGAAGGCGGCTTGCCCGAACCATTGCAGTTCCGGCTTTCCCTGCGCCTGGGCGGTTCCGATGAGCGACAGGCTTGCAGCGACGATGAAGGTGAGAAGACGGGCCAGCATGCGTGCTCCTTGGCGCTGTCCTGGCGCTGTTCTGCAAAAGCCTAGCATGGTTCTTCAGGGCGAAAGTGGTCGCTTTTCCGTGAGCGGCTCCTCGGCCACGATGCAGTGCAGCAAAAAAGAGGAGAAGCCCCGCCGATGAGCATCAAGGGCAAAGCGTATATTGCCGGTATCTATGAGCATCCAACGCGACTGGCCAAGGACCTGTCCCTGGCACAGATCCACGCCGAAGTGGCCAAGGGTGCGCTGGAGGATGCCGGTCTCACCAAGGACGATGTCGACGGCTACTTCTGCGCCGGCGATGCGCCCGGCCTCGGCCCGATGTCGATGGTCGAGTATATGGGCCTCAAGGTCCGGCACGTCGATTCGACCGACACCGGCGGATCTTCCTATGTGCTGCATGTCGGCCACGCCGCCGAAGCGATTGCCGCCGGCAAGTGCAAGGTGGCGCTGATCACCCTGGCCGGCCGGCCGCGCGCCGAGGGCATGGCAACCGGCACAGTGCCGCGCAGCCGCGGCGGCACGCCGACTCCCGACGAGCCCTTCGAGTTCCCTTACGGGCCGACAGTCGTGAACATGTACGCCATGTGCGCCATGCGCCACATGTACGAGTTCGGCACGACCTCCGAGCAGCTCGCCTGGATCAAGGTCGCCGCGTCGCACCATGCGCAGTACAACCCGCATGCGCTGCTGAAGGACGTCGTCACGGTCGAGGATGTCGTGAACTCGCCGATGATCTCCGACCCGTTGCATCGGCTCGACTGCTGCGTCATCACCGACGGCGGCGGCGCCATCGTGGTCGTGGCGCCGGAGATCGCCGCCAAGCTCAAGCGCCCCAAGATCAAGCTGCTGGGTGCCTCGGAGTTCATCAAGACGCAGATGGGCGGCAAGGTCGACCTCACCTACTCGGGTGCCCGTTTCACGGGCGCGGCGGCCTTCGCCGAAGCGGGCGTCAAACCGTCCGACATCAAGTACGCCTCGATCTACGACAGCTTCACCATCACGGTGCTGATGCAGCTCGAGGATCTCGGCTTCTGCGAGAAGGGCAAAGGCGGCGCGTTCGTGGCCGACGGCAACCTGATTTCAGGCACCGGCAAGCTGCCGTTCAACACCGACGGCGGCGGGCTCTGCAGCAACCATCCGGCCAACCGCGGCGGTCTCACCAAGGTGCTCGAGGCGGTGCGGCAGCTGCGCGGCGAAGCGCACCCCAAGGTGCAGGTGAAGAACTGCGACCTCGCCATCGCGCATGGCACCGGCGGCTCGCTCGGCCTGCGCCACGGCAGCGCCACCGTCATTCTGGAAAGGGAGTAAGACCATGGCCGAGACCAAAGAGCGCAAGCTGCCGGCCCCGGCGACCAGCCCCGAAACGCAGGCCTACTGGGATGCTGCGGCCAAGGGCAAGCTGCTGGTGAAGAAGTGCACGTCGTGCGGTCAGGCGCACCACTACCCGCGCGCACTCTGTCCGTTCTGCTTCAGCGACAAGACCGAATGGGTCGAGTCCTCGGGCAAGGGCACGATCTATTCCTTCAGCGTCATGCGCCGCGCGCCGGTTCCCTACGCCATGGCCTACGTGACCCTGGCCGAGGGCCCGCGCATGGTGACCAATATCGTCGATTGCGACTTCGACAAACTGAAGTGCGAGCAGCCGGTGAAGCTGGTCTTCAAGCCGACCGACGGCGGTCCGCCGCTGCCGATGTTCACACCGGCCTGACCGGCAACGCTGCGATCGCGTCGACGAGTTCGGCGCGATCGTTCGCGACGGCAAAGACATAACGATCGGGCCGCAGCACTGCGGCCCTTTTTTTGTGGCCCGCCAGCCAGTCCAGGCCGACTTCCGGCAGCAGCACGGCATCGGTCTGCAGGTTCTCGAGAAGTGCGGCGTCGCCCACGACGGCGAAGCGCTGTCCGATCGCCTCGTCCATCAGCCGTCCGTCGGCGAGGCGGGGCTGCGGGAAGATGGTGCCGACCGGCGGTGCGTCGTCCGCGCGGCAGCCCGGGCCGAGCTGCGGTTGCGGATAGTCGAACATCTCCGCCCCGGCCGCGAAGCGTGCGTCGCGGGCGCGGGCGGCCTCGGGATCGGTTTCCTGCAGCACCGCGCCGAGACGGACGGCGAGATCGATGAAGGTGCGAACGTGCGGCAACCGCTCGCTTTCATAGGTGTCGAGCAGCGTGCTGGAAACGCCGCCCTTCGTGATGGCGGCGAGCTTCCAGGCGAGATTGGCGGCATCACGCATGCCGGCGCACATTCCCTGGCCCAGGAACGGCGGCGTCTGGTGGCAGGAATCGCCCGCCAGCAGCAGACGGCCCTTGCGCCAGCCTTCCTGCACCACCGAATGGAAGGTGTAGACGGCGGCGCGTTCCAGCTGCGCATCTGCCGGGCCGAGCCAGCGGGCGATCATCGGCCAGAACAGGTCGGGCTCGGCCACACGATCGGGATCGTCGCCCGGCATCAGCATGATCTCCCAGCGTCGCCGCAGACCTCCTGGCGCCTTCCCGACATTCACGATGGTCATCGGACGAACGGGATCGCAGAGCTGCACGGAATAGTCCGGCAGGGCGGCGACTCGCGACGACGCGGGATCGCACAGGAGGTCGACCACCAGCCAGGGCTGGTGCAGGCCGAGATCGACCCGCCGACTGCCGATGACGCGACGGACCAGCGACCGCGCGCCGTCACAGCCCACGACGTAGCGCGCCTTCAGATCGTCGACCGAGGTGACCTCGTGCCCGAGACGGACGCGGACATTGGAAAAGCGCGTCAGCCCCTCGCGCAGCACCCGCTCGAGTTCGGGCTGATGGAAGTACCAGTTGCCCGCCCAGCCATGTGGACCCGGACCGTCGATGCCGCGGCGGACCATCAGGGTGCGGTCCTCGGCATTGACGAAGTGCATGCCGCGCGAGGAGGCGCGCGCCGTTGCCGCGACCGCCTCGGCAAGCCCTGCCGCCTGGAAGATGCGCATCACCTCGCCGTCGAAATGGACGGCGCGCGGCAGGGGATAGATCTCGCGCTCGCGGTCGAAGATCTCGACCGCGAGCCCGGAAGCGCCAAGCAGGTTGGCCAGCAGAGCGCCGACCGGCCCGCAGCCGACGATGGCGACGTCGCTCAGGAGTTCAGCGCTTCCCACACCCGCTCGGGCGTGGCCGGCATGTTGATGTGGCGGCCGCCCAGGGCATCGACGATGGCGTTCATCACCGAAGGCAGGGAGCCGGCGCACCCCGCCTCGCCGCATCCCTTGGCACCCAGCACATTGGTTTTGGCGGGAACCGAGTGATAGTCCATGCGGAAGAAGGGCGTGTCGGCGGCGCGCGGCAGGGCATAGTCGGTGAAGCTGCCGGTGAGCGGCTGGCCTTCTTCGCTGTAGACGACATGCTCGAACAGCGCCTGGCCGATGCCCTGCACGACGCCGCCATGGCTCTGGCCTTCGACCAGCAGCGGATTGATGACGGTGCCGAAGTCGCTGACCATCGTGTACTTCACGACCTCGACGATCCCGGTGTCGGGATCGATCTCGACTTCGGCGACATGCGTGCCATTGGGGAAGGCCGACGGTGCTGCTTCGTGGACGTGGCTGACGTCGAGCGAGTCGGGCACGCCCTCCGGCAGGACCATGCCGCTGCGCAGCTTCTCGGCCAGCTCCATGATGCCGATGCCGCGATCGGTGCCGACGATCGTGAAGCGGCCGAGCTTGAACTCGATGTCGGCGGCGGAGGCTTCGAGCGCGACGCCGGCGATCTGCCGGCCCTTGTCGATCACCTTGTCCGAGGCTTCGACGATCGCAGCTCCCGAGGCCATGATCGACTTGGAGCCGCCCGTGCCGCCGCCGGCGATCAGCAGGTCGCTGTCGCCCTGGATCAGCTTGATGCGGTGGAACGGCACGCCGAGCCGCTCGGTCAGCACCTGGGCGAAGGCCGACCAGTGGCCCTGGCCGTAATCGAGCGTGCCGGTGATGATCGTGACGTCGCCGTTGGGCTCGAAACGGATGCCGCCCATCTCGTTGGTCGGCGGCGCCGTCACTTCGAGATAGTCGCCGACGCCCAAACCGCGCAGCCTGCCGCGGGCGGCGCTCTCCGCCTTGCGGGCGGCAAAGCCGTCGACATCCGCCAGCTTCACCGCCTTGTCGAGCAGCGCGGTGAACTCGCCGCTGTCGTAGGTCGTGCCCGACGCCGTCTTGTAGGGCATTTCCTCGGGCCGGATATGGTTGCGCCGGCGCAGCTCGATATGGTCGATGCCCATCTCGCGCGCCGCGGTGTCGATCAGGCGCTCCATGAAGTAGTTCGCTTCGGGCCGCCCGGCGCCGCGATAGGCGCCGACCGACGACGTGTGCGTGAACACCACCTTGGTCGAGACCTCGATCAGCGGCGTGCGGTAGATGGCTGCGAGATTGCGCGTAACGCCCATCGAGCCCATCGCGGCGCCGACATTGGCGAGGTAGGCGCCGAGATTGGCGTAGCCATTGAGCCGCACGGCGAGGAAGGTGCCGTCCTTGTCGAGCGCCAGCTCGGCGTCGAAGTCGTGGTCGCGGCCGTGCTGGTCGCTGAGGAAGGCGCCGCTGCGATCGTCGGTCCATTTGACCGGACGGCCGAGCAGCTTCGAGGCATGGAAGAGCCCGGCATATTCGGGGTAGGGCGAGCCCTTCATGCCGAACGAGCCGCCGACATTGCCGGTGAGGATGCGCATCTGTGCCGGCTTGATGTTCAGCAAGGCGGCCATCTGGTTCTTGAGGCCGAAGGCGCCCTGATTGCCGGCATAGAGCGTGTAGCGATCGGTCTTGGCGTCGTAGTGGCCGATCGCCGAGCGCGGCTCCATCGCGCAGACGACGATGCGGTTGCTGATGAGCCGCAGGCGCGCGACGTGCGCCGCCTTGGCGAAGGCCTCGGCGACCTTGGCGCTGTCGCCATAGTGGAAGTCGACGCCGATATTGCCCGGCACGTCGTCGAACACCAGCGGCGCGCCAGGTTGCGCGGCCTCGCGCGCGTCGGTGACGGCGGGCAGTGCCTCGATATCGAGCACCACGGCTTCGGCGGCATCGCGCGCCTGAGCCTGGGTCTCCGCGACGACGAAAGCCACCGGATCGCCCACGAAGCGCACCTTGTCGGTGGCGAGCGAGGGCCGTACCGGCGTCTTCATCGGCGAGCCGTCGCGATTGGGCACCGGCATGACGGTCTTCAGCGTGCCGTAGCCGGTGAGATCCGCGCCGGTCCAGACACCGAGCACGCCCGGCATCGTCCTGGCTTCGGACGTGTCGATGCCCTTGATCAGACCGTGCGCCATCTGGCTGCGCACCATCACGCAATAGACCTGATTTTCGAGCTTGATGTCGTCGCTGTAGCGACCCTGGCCCTGCAGCAGGGTCGGGTCTTCCTGGCGCGGCACGGGCTGGCCGACGCCGAATTTCATCAAGTTGAGGGGATCGGCGGCAAGAGGCGCGTTCATGGGGATCCGCTGGAAAGGAGGGAAAATTCCCCGCGATCATAGCGCACGACCCCGGGGCCTGTGCTAGTCATTGCTGCCATGTCGAACCCCGAGCCGAACCTCGATCCCGTCACCCTGACGGTCATTCAGAACGGCCTGATCCAGGTCTGCAACGAGATGGACCTCGCCTTCGTGCGGTCGGCCTTCTCGCCGGTGATCTCCGAAGGCATGGACCGGTCCGACGGCATCTACGACGCCGCGGATGGCGCGCTTATTGCTCAGGGCGAGCTGGGGCTGCCGGTATTCGTCGGCACCATGCAATTCTCCACCCGTTCGGTGATCGAACGAGTGAAGAGTCACTATGCCGGCAAGGTCGAGTCGGGCGATATCTTCATCGTCAACGACCCCTATCTCGGCGGCACGCACTTGATGGATGTGCGGTTCGTGAAGCCGTTCTTCTACAAGGGCGAACTTTTCGCGTGGCTGGCCAACACCGGCCACTGGCCCGATGTCGGCGGCATGGTGCCGGGCGGTTTCTCGGCGAGCGCCACCGAGGTCGAGCAGGAAGGCCTGCGCCTGCCGCCGGTGAAGTTCTTCAAGAAGGGCGAGATGGACCAGGAGATCCTGTCGATCATCCTGTCCAATATCCGTATCGCCGACCAGCGCATCGGCGACATCAAGGCCCAGGCCGCCGCCCTCAGCACCGGTGAGCAGCGGTTGACCGACCTGGTCGACCGCTATGGCGCGACCGTCGTGAAGGCGGCGATCGCCGAGATGCGCCATCGTGCCGAACGCCAGATGCGCGCCAAGATCGCCAGCATCCCGGACGGCGTCTATGAAGGATCTTCGCAGGTCGACAGTGACGGCGTGGTCGACGAGCCGCTGACCATCCGCATGAAGATCACCAAGAAGGGCGAGGACCTGACCTTCGACATGGCCGGGTCGAGCCCGCCCTGCCGCGGGCCGATGAACAGCGTCATCGCCACGACCAAGTCGGCAATTTATCTGGCGGTCAAGCATGTCTTCCCCGACGTGCCGATCAATGCCGGTACGTTCGAGCCGCTGCACATCGTCGAGCCCGAAGGCACGTTTCTCTATGCCAGATATCCGCGGCCCGTGTCGGGCTGTGCTGCCGAGGTGAGCCAGCGCATTGCCGAAGCGGTGTTCGCCGCCCTCACCAAGGCGATTCCCGACCTGCTGTTCGCCGCACCGGCCGGCACCTCGGGCAATCTCGGCATCGGCGGCTATGATCCGGAGCGCAAGCGCAACTACATCATGTATCTCTTCACCGGCGGCGGTTACGGCGGCTTCCAGGGCGGCGATGGGCTGAGTAACGGCTGCTCGACCATCGGCATCTCCAAGATGCCGCCGGTCGAGGTGCTGGAGCAGTTCTATCCGGTGCTGTTCGAGGAGTTCTCGCTGCGCGAGGGCTCGGGCGGCGCGGGCGAGTTCCGCGGCGGCTTCGGCATCAACTACGCAATCAAGCTGCGGCGCGGCGAGGCGCGCGTCTCCATGGTGATGGATCACGGCCGCACCGGCCCGCAGGGCGTGCTGGGCGGCCAGGACGGCGGCACCAACACGGTGCTGGTCGAGCAGGGCGGACGGCGCTACCGGCCGCCGCATCTCTCCAAGGATCAGGATATCGAGATCGGCGTCGGCGACGTGGTGCGCGTGTCGACGCCAGGCGGTGGCGGTTTCGGTGATCCCGTGAAGCGCCGACCCGAGGCGGTCGCCCGCGATGTCGCGCGCGGCTACTACACCGCCGCCGAAGCTCAGGAAAAGTTCGGCAAGGCGGCTGCCGCGCAATGATCCAGTCCCGGCGTTTTTTTCTCGCACTGCCCGCGGTGCTCCCCGTCGTGCTGGCGGCAGGCGAAGCGGCCGCGCAGCTCGCGGCCTGGTATCCACTCGAAGGTGCCGACAAGTCGTTCTTCGTCGAGCTGCCCGGCTTGCCCCTCTACAAGATCGTCGATACGACGTCGCCCGCCGGCACGCCGTTCGCCTACCATTCCTACAGCCTCGAATACCGACGGCTCTCGTTCGTGGCGCAGACCGCGCTCTATCCCGCCGATGTCGATGTGCGCCAACCCAAGCTCAATCTGCAGTCGGCCCTCGACGACCGGGCGCAACGCCTGGCCGGCGGCAAGTGGAGCCAGGTCGACTGGAAACAGGTGCAGGGCGCGCCGGCCGTCGAATCGATCGGTCCGCTCACCGGCGGCAATGCGCTGCGCCAGCTCGTCGTCCTGAAAGGCCATCGCTACGTGTCGCTGGGCTATATGGCGCCGGCCGACGCGATGCGGGCTCCCGAAGCCGAACGTTTCTTCCGTTCCTTGAGATTGTTGTCATGACCCTGCCGCGCATTCAGATCCTCGCCCTGGGGGGAACCATCGCCACGCGTCCCGACGCCACCGGCGCCATGCAGATGGGGCTGGGCGCCGACGATCTGGTGGCGGCCGTGCCGCAGCTCGGCGAGCTTGCCGAGATCCGGGCCGAGACGGTGTCGCGGGTGGGCAGCCATTCGCTGTCGCTCGATCAGCTCCATGCGCTCGCGGCGAAGATCAAGGCGCTCGACGTCGACGGGGTCGTCGTCACCCAGGGCACCGATACGCTCGAAGAGACGAGCTTCCTGCTCGACCTGCTGCTCGAGCGCGACATCCCGGTGATCGTGACGGCGGCGATGCGCAACCCGGCGCTGACGTCGCCCGACGGGCCGGGCAACCTGCTCGCCGCCGTGCGCGTGGCCTGCGATCCCTGGGTGCGCGCGCATGCCAGGGCGCTGGGCGTGATCGTCGTGATGCTGGACGAAGTCTATGCCGCGAGCGACGTGCTCAAGATCCATCCGACGCGGCTCAATGCCTTTGCCTCACCGCAGACCGGACCGTTGGCAGCACTGGTCGAGACCCGTGTCGTGCCGCTGTCGTTGCCGGTCCGGGCTCCCGTCGAAGCCGCGCGCAAGCGGCTGGGCGAAATGCCAAGCGATACTCGCGAGCAGCCGGTGGCGCTGCTGTGGGTGGGGCTGGGCGAACCGGGCTATCTGCTCGAGGCCCTGGCCGATCACCGCGACCAACTCGGCTATCGCGGCATCGTGCTGGGGGCGATGGGCGGCGGCCACGTGCCGGAGCGCATTGCGCCGCTCGTCACGCAACTGGCCGAGATCGTGCCCACGGTCGTGTCGCCGCGCGCCGGTGGAGGGCCCTTGCTGCAGCAAACCTATGGCGGGCCGAGCTCGGAGATCGTCCTGCGCCAGGCGGGGCTCATCTGGGGCGGCCGACTCAATCCCCTGAAAGCGCGGGTGCTGCTCGAAACCTGCCTGCGCGCCGGCCTGGATCGGCCGGCGATCGTCGAGGTCTTCAACGGCTGGGCTTAGCTGGCGTCATTAGCCCGCGAGGCGCGCCTGCCGCGCCTCGGCGAAGCCGTGCATGCCCATGTGCCACTGCAAGGCGACGATGGTGCCCTTGATCGGCTGCAGCAGCCCGATCGACAGACCGATGACCAGGGGCGTCCAGATCACGGCGTGCCACCAGTAGGACGGCGCGTAGGCGATCTCCACGAACATGGCCAGCGGTATGATCACGTGGCCGACGATGAAGATCGTGAGATAGGCCGGGAAATCGTCGGCGCGGTGATGGTGCAGGTCCTCGCCGCAGACGTTGCAGCGGTCGGCCACCTTCACGAAGGCCCGAAACAGCCGGCCCTCGCCGCAGGCCGGGCAGCGACCGCGAAAGCCGCGCCACAGATAGAGACCGCCATTCCCGGGCATTTTGTCCTCCTCCAGTTCGGTGCCTTGTATGTCCATACAGATGGGCATACATTCAAGTCTCTGTAGGAGAATTGTATGGATTGGAGCCCTACAATCGACACGGCCGACGGGCCGGTCTACGAAGGCATCGTCGCGGCGCTCGATCGCGATATCGCCTCGGGCCGCCTGCATCGCGGCCAGCGACTGCCCACCCATCGCGCCTTGGCGCAGGCACTGGGCGTCGACCTCACCACCGTGACGCGCGCCTACAACGAAGCGCGGCGGCGGGGCCTGACCGATGCCCGGGTGGGGCAGGGCACGTTCGTCGCGGAAAGTCGCTCCCGGCCGGCGCGCGCCGCCGCAGGCATCGCCATCGATCTGTCGATGAACCTGCCGCCGCAGCCCATCGAAGCCGATCTCGAGGGCCGCATCGCGCGCGGCCTCGCGGCCCTGCAGCACGAGCACGGCTTCTCCGAATTCCTGACCTACCAGCATGCCGGCGGCAGCGAGACCGACCGCAGCACGGCCGCACTTTGGCTGCGCCGGCGCATACGCACCGCCGAAGCCGATCGTCTGCTGGTGGCGCCGGGCACGCAGTCGACCCTCACGTCGCTGCTGCTCGCAACCACCAGTGCGGACGATGTCGTGCTGGTCGACCGGCTCACCTATCCCGGCTTCAAGGCCGCCGCGGCGGCGCTCGGCGTGCGCCTGGTCGGCGTCGAGGCCGACGAGGAGGGGATGATCCCGGAGGCGCTGGCCGAAGCGGCGGGGCGACATCGCGCCAAGGCCGTCTATCTCATCCCGACGATGCACAATCCGACGACGCTCACGATCGGGCCGACGCGACGCGAACAGCTCGCCGCGACGATCCGTCGATGCGGCCTCCTGCTTTTCGAAGACGATGCCTATGGCAGCCTCGATCCCAAGCTGCAGCCGATCGCAGCACTCGTTCCCGAGCGCAGCTATCTCGCGGTCAGTCTCTCCAAGTGCATCGCGCCGGGATTGCGTGTGTCGTTCGTGCTGGCCCCCGATCGTGCGGCCGCTGCCGCGCTCGCCAACGCGCTGCGCACCGTGGCGCAGATGCCGGTGCCGCTGATGGTGGCGCTGGTCATGCGTTGGCTGGCCGACGGAAGCGCCGATGCGATCATCTCGGCGGTCGCCGTCGAAGCTGCGGCAAGGCAGCGACTGGCGGCGAAGGCCCTTGCAGGGTACAATTATCGCGCGCATCCCAAAGGGCTTCATGTCTGGTTGGCGTTGCCGTCGGCATGGACCCGGGCGGAATTCGCCTCGCATATTCAGCGACAGGGGCTTGCCGTGGTCACCAGCGACAGCTTCAGCGTCGACGACCATCCCGAACACGCCATTCGCATTGCTCTCGGTGCGGCACGCAGCCGCTCTGACCTCGTCGTCGCGCTCGATCTGTTGACGACGGCATTGCGCTCACCGACTTATGCGTCGCGCATCGTCTGACGCGACTGTCTCGTGTGTCGTGTTACGCGATGCACCGCCGTAGGAGAACGCCATGTTCGAAGCCTTCGATGCAGTCTTTCTCGCGAGACTGCAGTTCGCCTTCACGGTGTCGTTCCATTTCATCTTCCCGTCATTCTCGATCGGGCTCGCGAGCTATCTCGCCGTGCTCGAGGCGCTGTGGCTGTGGACCGGCCGCGCGGTCTATCTCGATCTCTTCAAGTACTGGCTGAAGATCTTCGCCCTCACCTTCGGCATGGGCGTGGTGTCGGGCATCGTCATGTCCTACCAGTTCGGCACCAACTGGTCGGTCTTCTCCGACAAGGCGGGGCCCGTGGTCGGGCCGTTGATGGCCTACGAAGTGCTGACCGCCTTCTTCCTCGAGGCGGGTTTCCTGGGCGTCATGCTGTTCGGCATGAACCGGGTCGGCAAGTCGCTGCATTTCGTGGCCACGTTGGCTGTAGCGGTCGGCACCTTCATCTCCGCCTTCTGGATCCTGTCGGCCAACAGCTGGATGCAGACCCCGACTGGCCATGTGATCAGCCCGTCGGGTCAGTTCGTGCCGGAGGACTGGTTTGCCATCATCTTCAATCCCTCGTTCCCCTACCGCCTCGTCCACACCGTGTTCGCCGCCTATCTCACGACGGCGCTGGTGGTCGGCGGTGTCGGTGCCTGGCACCTGCTGCGTGAACGCGCCAACGAAGGCGCACGCGTGATGTTCTCGATGGCGATGGGCATGATCACCGTGGTGGCGCCGCTGCAGATCTTCGTCGGCGACCAGCACGGGCTGAACACGCTGGAGCATCAGCCGGTCAAGGTCATGGCGATGGAGGGCCACTTCAAGAACCACGACCACGGCGCGCCGCTGGTGCTGTTCGGCTGGCCCGATGAGGCGGCCGGCGAGATGAAGTACTCGATCGAGATCCCGAAAGCCTCGTCGCTGATCCTGAAGCACGCCTGGGATGCGCCGCTCAAGGGCCTGGAATCGGTCGACCGCAAGGACTGGCCACCGGTGCCAGTCGTGTTCTGGGCGTTCCGGGTCATGGTTGGTCTCGGCATGCTGATGCTGGCGCTGGCCGTCTACAGCCTGGTCGCCCGGACGCGCAAGCGGCTCTACGATTGGCCGTGGTTGCATCGATTCGCAGTCGCCATGGGGCCGGCGGGGTTCGTGGCGGTGATCGCCGGCTGGGTGACCACCGAGGTCGGCCGTCAGCCCTACACCGTCTACGGGCTGCTGCGCACCGCCGACTCGGCGTCGCCACTTGCCGCGCCCGCGGTCGGCATGTCCTTGCTGGCCTTCATCGTCGTCTACTTCATCGTGTTCGGCTCCGGCGTCTATTACATCCTGAAGCTGATGAGCCACTCGCCCCATAGTGGCGAGGAGGGCCCGGCGCGCGACGTGCCGGTGCGTGCCGGCGGCATCACGCCCGCACCGGCGGTTTCCGGATCGATCGCCGGCGGCAAGGAGGCCTGATCATGCCCTTCGGTCTCGACCTGCCCACCATCTGGGCCTTCATCATCGCCTTCGCGATCTTCGCTTATGTCGTGATGGACGGTTTCGATCTCGGCATCGGCATCCTGTTTCCGGCCCTGCCGGTCGGCCGTGAGCGCGACAGCGCCATGAATTCGATCGCACCGGTATGGGACGGCAACGAAACCTGGCTGGTGCTCGGCGGCGGCGGCTTGATGGCCGCCTTTCCGCTGGCCTACGGCATGATCCTGTCGGCGCTCTACGCGCCGATCGTGGCCATGCTGCTGGCGCTGATCTTCCGCGGCGTCGCCTTCGAGTTCCGCTGGCGCGACCCCGGTCACCGTGCCGCCTGGGATTTCGCCTTCAGTGTGGGGTCGATCGTGGCGGCCTTTGCCCAGGGCATCACGCTCGGCGCCCTGTTGCAGGGCATCGCCGTCCAGAATCGCGGCTATGTCGGCGGCTGGTTCGACTGGCTGACGCCCTTCAGCATCCTGGTCGGAGTGAGCCTGGTGATCGGCTATGCGCTGCTGGGCGCGACCTGGCTGATCATGAAGAGCGAAGGCTCGCTGCAGGAGCGTTGCTACCGGCTGGCCTTCCGGCTGGGCATTGGCGTAATCCTGGCCATGGCAGCAGTGAGTGCGGCGACGCCCTTCCTGCGCGATGCCTACTGGCAGCGCTGGTTCGCCTGGCCGCAGGTCCTGTTCACGGCGCAGGTGCCGCTGCTGGTCGCCATTGCGACGGTCGTCTTCTTCTGGAGCCTGAAGCGGTTACATCACTACACGCCGTTCCTGGTGGCGCTGGCGCTGTTCGCCCTCGGCCTGGCGGGGCTCGGGATCAGCCTCTTCCCCTATGTCGTGCCGCCGGTCGTCACGATCTGGGAGGCGGCGGCACCGACCTCGAGCCTCACGTTCATGCTGCCCGGCGCGTTGATCCTGGTGCCGATCATCCTTGCCTATACCGGCTATTCCTACTGGGTGTTCCGCGGCAAGACCGGCCATGAGGGCTATCACTGATGCCGGCGCCGCGGCAGTGGCTGTGGTTCGTCGGCCTCTGGATGGCCGGCGTCGGCACCGTCGCGCTGGTGGGCTACGGCATCAAGCTCTGGCTGAAATAACGCACCGTCCCGCTCAGGTGCGGCGGGTCGGCCGGCAATTGAAGGCGACGGGCGTGCCGGCAATGGGCTTCAGGGCGACGGCCTCGTCGCGGCCGCTCCATTCGAAGCTCGAATCGGCATAGCGGAAACCCTGGCCGGTCGGTTGGTACTCGAGGCGCCAGGTCCTGTCGCCATAGGTCACGGATGCGCGGTTGCGGGCGTAGACCACGGTGACTTCCTTGCGGCCGTCGCACAGGTAGATGATGCCCGTGGGCGTCGCTTCGTCGGGCGCCGGGCGGGCGATCGCTGCCGTCACCGGCTGCTGCTGCTGGGGAGTGCAGGCGGCCACCAGAACCATCGCGGCAATCGACAGACGCTTCATCGTGCGCTTTCCTCCTCGCGGCGGACCATACGCAAATCGCCGAGGAGACGGAATGCCCCTGTTCAAGCTGCGCGACGGCGCTGAGCTGTTCTACGAACGATTGGGCAGCGGCCCGCCGCTGTTTCTGGTCCCCGGCCTCGGCGGCGACAGCCGCTGGTGGGGCGAAAACGTCGCAGAGTTGGCGCGCCGCTTCACAGTGATCGTGCACGATCACCGCGGCACCGGCCGCAGCGCCTTGTCGAAGATCACCTACAGCGTCGGTCAGATGGCCGACGATGCGCTGCAGCTCATCGAAGGGCTGGGCTACGACAAGGTCCATTGGTGCGGTCATTCGACCGGCGGCGCGATGGGGCAGGTGCTGGCGATCGAGCATCCCCATCGCCTCGACCGGCTGGTGCTGAGCGCCACCTGGGCCAAGACCGATGCCTTCTTCCGCCGTCTGTTCGAGGTGCGTTCGCTAATGCTGAGGGAGCTGGGACCGCTGGCCTATCTCAAGTCGAGCGCGCTCGCCCTCAACATGCCGTCCTGGGTGCGCGACCACGATGCCGATCTCGCGGCGGCCGAAGCGAAGGCGCAGGAGACCATTCCGGTACCCGAGATCGTCCTGTCGCGCATCGCCGCGATCGTGGCCCACGACCGGCGCGAGCAGTTGCAGAAGGTCAAGGCCCCGACGCTCGCCCTTTGCGCCCGCGACGACACGGTGACGCCGCTCTACTTCACGGAGGAGCTGGTCCGGCTGATCCCCGGGGCGCGGGCCTACCTGCTGCCGGACGGTGGCCATGCATATCCGAACGTGCATGGCGGCGAATTTCGTCGTGTAATGACGTCCTTCCTGCTGGAGTCCTGAAGCTTATGAAGATCGAACCGCAGATTGCCGCCGCCGCTGCCGAGCTGACCGCCATCCGGCGCGACATCCACGCCCATCCCGAGCTCGGCTTCGAGGAAGAGCGGACCAGCACCATCGTGGCGCAGAAGCTGAAGGAATGGGGCTGCGAAGTCACGACCGGCATCGGCAAGACCGGCGTCGTCGGCACGATCCGGGTCGGCAACAATCCGCGCGCCATCGGGCTGCGCGCCGACATGGATGCGCTGCCGATGGACGAGCACAACACCTTCGATCACCGCAGCCGCCATGCCGGCCGCATGCATGCCTGCGGCCATGACGGCCATACCGCGATGCTGCTGGGCGCCGCCAAATACCTCTCGGCGACGCGCAATTTCGACGGCACCGTGCACTTCATCTTCCAGCCCGCCGAGGAAGGCCGCGGCGGCGCCGAGGCGATGGTCAAGGACGGCCTGTTCCAGAAGTTTCCCTGCGAGATGATCTTCGGCATGCACAACCGGCCGAAGCTCGATGTCGGCAAGTTCGCCATCCGCTCCGGCCCGCAGATGGCGGGCGGCGGCCTGTTCGACATCCATATCACCGGCAAGGGCGCGCACGGAGCGCGGCCGGAAAGCGGCATCGATCCGGTCATCATCGCCACCCAGATCATCTCGGCGCTGCAGAGCGTCGTCTCGCGCAATGTCGCGGCGCTCGATTCGGCGGTGATCTCGGTGACCCAGATGCATGCCGGCGACGCCTACAACGTCATTCCGCAGGAAGCCGTCCTGCGCGGCACGATCCGCGCCTTCCGCAAGGAGACGATGGCGCTGGTCAAGGAACGCATCGAGACCATCTCGACCGGCATCGCCAAGACCCTGGGCGGCACCGCCAAGGCGGACGTGCGGGTGGTCTTCCCGCCGCTGGTGAACGATCCGAACGCCGTGAAGTTCATCGCCGACGTCGCGGCCGAGATCGTGGGCTCGGAGAACATGAACCGCGAAGGCCCCTATGTGATGGCCTCGGAGGATTTCTCCTACATGCTGGAGCAGGTGCCGGGCGCCTTCATCAATATCGGCAACGGCGGCGGCGAAGGCGGTTGCGAGGTCCACAATCCCGGCTACGACTTCAACGACGAGGCGCTCACCCTGGGCTCGACCTTGTGGGCCCGCGTGGTCGAGAAGCGGCTGGCGAAGGACGCCCGTTGAGCGATCGCACCGAGTCGGGGCTGCTGCGGGATCTGCCGTATGCAGCCATGCTGGCCCTGGCGGTCGGCGGCATCGTGCTGACCGGTTTTCGCGGGCTCACGACCCACTACTACTGGATGGCGCTGGCACCGATATACGGCCTCGCCTGCGTTCTCTCGGGATGGCGTGAAACCGACAAGACGGCCGAGCATCTCCGGCTGATCGTCACCCAGGCGCTGCACTGGCTCGCCTTCCTGGCAGCCATGTCGCTGATGTTCCTGCCCGAGGTGCGCGGCGTGGTGAACGACAACGCCACGAGCCTCGCGCTGCTGATCCTGCTGGCTCTCGGCACCTTCGTGGCCGGCGTGCATGCCCGCGTCTGGCGCATCTGCCTGGTCGGCGTGTTCCTTGCCGCGGCGGTGCCGGCCGTCGCCTGGATTCAGGACTCCGCGATGCTGCTCGCCGTGGCGAGTGTGCTCGTCGTCGTCGCCGGCGCCATCTTCCTGTGGCTGTGGCGCCGGGAACGGAGCGCGAGATAGATGAAAGCTAGAGCAGCGCCCGGGAAGCAGGAGCCGCATGCGGCTCCTGCTTCCCGGGCATGAGCTGCTCTAGAATCGATAGAACCTAGAGCACGACCTTCCGCTCGACTGATTCCAGTCGAGCGGAACGTGCTCTAGCCGCCGCGTCAGTTCGGTGGGCGATCGAGGGTGCGGTCGAAGCGCTCGTGCAGGTTCTTGACGTCGCCGCGCTGCTTGCGCGCCTTCTCCTTGATCAGGCGCTTAGCCCGCCGGAACGAGTCGTTGACGGCGAAGATCGGGTCGGCGAAGCGCGAGTCTCCCTGCGGCGTGTGATCGACGTTGACGTCGATATTGCCCGGCAGCACGACATGAATGTTGACGCTGTAGAGGAGGCCGCTGCTGCGGTTGTTGCGGTCGGGGACCTGCACGACGATCTGGCAGGAGGTCAATCGGCCGTGCAGTCGCTCCAGCATGTCGACCTGCTCGGAGATCAGGGTGGTCAGCGACTCGCTCGGCGTGCTGCCCTGGAAACTGATCCGTACGGGTGTCTTCATTGGAGCCCTCCGCTGTTAGTTCGCTCCCCCGTGGGGAGGAACGTAGCATGACAGTGGGTGGTTGCGGACTCCAGTCTCCGCGGGCAGCTCGTCGCAGTGATTTGTGGCGGGAAAGTGCGCTGGCTTGAAGCGCGTGCTTAGTCGCCGGCAGCGACGGCGGGCGCGCGGTCGGAACCAGCCGGCCGCACGGTACGGTGGCTCACCATGCGATGATGCAGGGTGCGGATCGTGTCGCTGCCGCGGGTCAGGCAGAGCCACGGGAACAGGCCGTGGACGAAACAGGCCAGCGAGCCGATCAGCATGCGGCCGCCGAAGCCGAAGGCCATACCCATATGCTGCAGGTAGGTCTCGTTGACCGAGGCGGGGTGGTCGGTGAAGCGCTTGAGCATGACGGAGAGTCTACCGGTCGCGGCAGGAAACGGCTTGCTACCTTTGCGCCAAACCCGGCAGACTTGAGAAACTCATTCTCAGAGAAGGGCCATGGCCGCGAAATTTTCACTCGATTCTTTCGACAAGAAGATTCTGGATTGCCTGCAGGACGATGCCGACATGGCGCTGGCCGAGGTCGCCCGCCGCGTCGGCCTGTCGACCACGCCGTGCTGGCGGCGGATCAACCGTCTGCAGGAGGCGGGCATCGTGCGGGCGCGGGTGGCCTTGCTGGATCGCAAGTCGGTGAACGCCGCCGTGACGGTGTTCGTGGCCGTCCGCACCTCGCAGCACAACGCCCAGTGGCTCGGTCGCTTCGCCAAGGCCATCGCGTCCTTTCCGGAAGTGATGGATTGCTACCGGATGAGCGGTGAGATCGACTACTTGATCCGCCTCGCCCTGCCCGACATCGAAGCCTATGACGCCTTCTACAAGCGGCTGATCGCCCGTGTCGAACTGTCGGACGTCACCTCGATGTTCGCCATGGAGGAGATCAAGTCGACCACGCGGCTCCCGCTCAACTACCTCCCCTGAAGCGGATCCTGGCCGGCTGGAGGCGGCCTGCCGTGTGAAAATCCGTTTCGACTGTCGCGTTTTCGCGGAAAAGGAACCCGTACTGGCGCCTCGTGGCGGCGGCCTCTAGGATCGCGCCCGTTCGTTCGGCAAGACTGCAGGGGAAACGATGACCACGGGCAAGAATCGCAAGAAAGTACTGATCGTCGGCCGCATGCCAGAGGCCGGGATCGACGTGCTGAAGAAGCGCGACGACGTCGACTACGAGGTCCTGACCGACGATACGGTGCCGAGCCTGCATCCCAAGCTGAAGGACGCCAACGCGGTCACCCTGGGCGCCACGCCGTTCCGTCAAGCCGAGCTCGATGCCGCGCCGGGCATGATGGTGGTGGCCCGTCTCGGCGTCGGCTTCGACGCCGTCGAAATCCCCGCGCTCAACAAGCGCAAGATCCCGCTGATGACCACGGGCATCGCCAACTCGGTCTCGGTGGCCGAACACGCGATGTACATGATGCTGGCCTCCGCGCGCCTGGTGAAGAAGTATGACCGCTTCGTGCGCGAAAAAGGCTGGGGCCAGCGGCTGTCCGACCTGCCGGCCGATCTCTCCGGCAAGTCCGTCCTGGTGGTCGGCATGGGCCGCATCGGCTCACGGACCGTCAAGCGCTGCTTCGCCTTCGACATGGAGGTCTTCGTGCTCGATCCGAACATCTCCGAAGCCGAGATCAAGAAGGCGGGTGGCACCAAGGTCACCGACCTCAAGGCGATCCTGCCCAAGATGGATTTCGTCTCCATCCACTGCCCCAAGGCACCGGAGACGGTGAACATGTTCAACGCCGAGACGCTCGGCCTCATGAAGCCCGAGGCCTTCCTGGTGAATACGGCACGCGGCGGCATCGTGAACGAGGACGCGCTCTATGCGGCGCTGTCGAGCGGCAAGCTGCGCGGTGCCGGTCTCGACGTGCTCGACAAGGAGCCGCCGGATCCCGCCAACAAGCTGTTCGGCCTGGAGAACGTGATCCTCAGCCCGCACATGGCCGGCGTCACCAAGGAGGCGAGCGACCGCATGGCCGTCACCGCCGTCGAGAACATCCTGAGCGTCTTCGACGGCCGGCCGAACGCCGCCAACGTCGTGAATAAGGAAGTGTTGGGCTGACGCCGCAAGGGCGCGACAGCTCAACCCGACAAGATATCCTCGATCTCCGCATCGGTCGGAAAACGACCGGTGTCGCGGCGGGTGTATCTCAGTTCACCGTCGACCGTGACGTCGAACTGGCCGGATTTGCCGGGGCGCAGCTCGATGTCGGCGGCCCCCAGCTTTTCGAGGCGTTCCCTCACACGGAGGGCTTGCGGCTTGTAGCCTCAAGCGCCGCAGAATTCGATCAGCACTTTCATTCATCGAAGGTGGGCGCTTAAGCTCCCGCCGACAAGGGGGATCTACAATGAAGTACGGACCGCTCGGCCGCTCGGGCCTGATCGTCAGCCGCATCTGCCTCGGCGGCAATTCCTGGGGCGCCAAGGGCCGGCGCGGCTGGGGCAAGTTCGACGAATCCGAGGCACCGGCCTATTTCAAGCGCGCCCTCGATGTCGGCATCACTTTCTTCGACACCGCCGACACCTACAATTTCGGGCGGTCCGAGGAGATCATGGGCGCGACCCTCCTGAAGACGGTGCGGCGCGAGGAGATCGTGCTCTCGACCAAGGTCGGCATCCGCATGAGCGAGGTCGCCAACGACGTCGGCACTGGCCGCAAGCACCTGATGGCGTCGGTCGATGCCCAGCTGAAGCGCCTGCAGACCGATTACATCGACGTCTACCAGGTCCACCGCCTCGATCCGCACACGCCGATCGAGGAGACCATGTACACGCTCGACCAGATCGTGCGCTCGGGCAAGGTGCGCTACATCGGCGGCTCGACCATGCCGGCCTACAAGTTCGCGCAGATGGTGATGGTGGCCGACTGGAAGGGCTATGCCCGGCCGATAGCCATGCAGAACCTCTACAACCTCGTCCAGCGCGAGGAGGAGCGGGAGATGAACCGGCTCTGCCACGAGCAGGGCGTCGGCCTCATCCCCTATTCGCCGCTGGCGCGGGGCTTTCTGGCGGGCAACCGCAGCAAGGACGGCGGCGGCAGCACCGAACGCTCGAAGAACGACACGGTGGTCCAGCCCGGTACCTACCGCGACTGCGACTGGGAAGTCGTCGAACGCCTGAAGAAGATCGCCGCGGGCAAGGGCGTCACGCCGGCCCAGGCCGCGCTCGCCTGGCTGCTGCACAAGCCCTATATGGGCGCGCCGATCATCGGGGCGACCGGGCTCGACCAGCTCACCTCGGCCGCCCAGGCGACCGACGTCGTGCTCACGGCCGAGGAGTGCCGGTCGCTCGAGGAGCCCTATCAGTTCCGTGTCTCACCGGCGAGCTGACTGCGTCGGCGGAGTGCCGCCGAGAACCACAGGGCAAGCAACGGCAGGAAAATGGCGGCCGCCCAGAAGATCGGCGGTGCGCCCCAGCGATCGACGATCGGCGCGGCGATGGGCACGCCGATCGCCTGGCCGATGAACAGGCAGAGGGCGAACAGCGCCATGCCGGCGCCGCGTGCTTCCGGCGCCATCTGCGTGCCGTTGGTCTGCAGCGTGTTGTGCAGCATGTAGAACGACACACCCGCGACTACGATGGCCGCGAACTCCACCTCGGCCGAGGGCGCCAGCGCCATGCCGGCAAAGGCCACGCCGAGGCCAAGCCCGCCCCAGGTGCAGAGGCCGCGCTCGCCAAGCAGGCGCACGAGATGGTGTGCCACCATCACATAGAGGAAACCGCCGACCCCGAAGGCCGCGACCGCGAGGCCGATGGCGGCGAAGCCCAGGCCGAAGCGCTGGTGCAGGTCGGCGCCGACGAAGGTGAAGGCGCCCCAGAAGAAGCCGCCCTCCAGAGCCACGACGATGATCACGGTGAGCGCCCAGGGCCGGCGCAACACCCGCAGCATCTGTCCCACCATCGAGCCCTGGCTGCGCTCGGGGCGGCGGGCGATCTCGGGCCGGGCGCGCATCACGGCGAACAGAGCGGCCCCGGCCAGGATGTAGATGACGGCCAGCACCCAGAATACCGACCGCCAGCCCAGCCAGTCGCCGATCGCGCCGCCCAGCGCGGAGCCGGTCATCAGGCCGAGCGTCTGACCCGTCAGGAAGCGGGCGAGGGTGGCTTGGCGTCGTTCGTAACTGACATTGTCGCCCACCCAGGCGATGGCGAGCGGAATGATGGCCGAACTCGTGACCCCGGTCAGGAAGCGCGCCAGGGTCAGCATGTTCAGCGACGTCGAAAGTGCACCCAGCACGCAGCAGACCGCCGCGCCAATACAGGCCAGCGCCACGACGGGCATCTTGCCATAACGGTCACCGAACGGACCGTGCACCAGCACGAAGACGCCGTTGGCGAACAGGAAGGCGGTGGCCGCGATCGAGGCATCGCCGACCGTGACGGCGAAGCTGGCGGAAAGCTGCACGAGCAGGGGATCGATGACCCGCATGTTGGCCGCCGCCGCAAAGGCCGACACCGACAAAAGGACGATCGCGAGCGGCGGGGCGGCCGTCGGGGCGGCAGGGGCGGACATCGCCCGCGGGCTTAGCGGGTCGGTCGCGTAAAAGAAAGGTCTCTTGGCCTGCAGCAGCAATGACTTATGGTGGGAGCTCATGGAAGAGCTCCTCGTCCTTGCCCGCGATCCCCAAGCTTGGGCGGCGCTGGCCACGCTGGTGATCATGGAAGTCGTGCTGGGCATCGACAACCTGATCTTCATCTCGATCCTGACCAACAAGCTGCCGGAGGAGAAGCGGTCGGGGGCCCGACGGGTCGGTATCGGCCTGGCGGTGGTCCTGCGGCTCGGCCTGCTGGGCGGCGTCGCCTTCATCGTGCAGCTCACGGCGCCGATCTTCTCTCTGTTCGGCCATGCCTTCTCCTGGCGCGACCTGATCCTGATCGCCGGCGGCCTGTTCCTGATCTACAAGGCGACCAGCGAGATTCACGATCACGTTACCGGCGAGGAAGAGACCGAGGCCACGACCGCCGGCGTCGCCGGCGTGACAGTCATGGGCGTGATCGGCCAGATCCTGATCCTCGACCTGGTCTTTTCACTCGACAGCATCATCACTGCGGTCGGCATGACCGACCACATTCCGATCATGGTGATCGCCGTCGTCGTCGCGGTCGGCCTGATGCTGCTGGCGGCCGATCCGCTGGCACGCTTCATCGGCCACAACCCGACCATCGTCATGCTGGCGCTGGGCTTCCTGCTGATGATCGGGGCGACTCTGATCGCCGACGGCATGGGCGCCCATGTGCCCAAGGGCTACATCTATGCCGCCATGGCCTTCTCCGGCCTGATCGAGGCGCTGAACATGCTGGCCCGCCGTGCGCAGCGCAAACGACCGCTGCGCAAACGGCCCAAGTGATGATGGACTGACAGAGGCTGCGGCGGCGCGTTAAGCTTGCGCCATGAAGCTCGAGAATCGCGTTGCCATCGTGACCGGAGCCGCGTCGGGGATCGGCGCCGCCTCTGCCCGCCTGTTTGCCGCGGAAGGCGCCCGCGTGGCGCTGGTCGATCTCGACGAAGCAGGACTTCTCGATCTCGCCAACGAGATCGAAGCCGAGGGCGGCCACGCGCTGGCCATCGCGGCCGACGTCAGCCGCGCAGAGCAGGTGCGCGGCGGCGTCGCCCATGTGATGGAGAAATGGGGCCGCATCGACATCCTGATGACGGCGGCCGGCATCTCCCTCGGCGGTACGGTCGACACCGTCGACGAGACGACCTGGGACCGCACTTTCGACGTCAACGTCAAGGGCACCTACCTCTGGATCCACCACGCCATCCAGCCGATGATCGCCGCCGGGTCGGGAGCGATCGTGACGGTGGGCTCGCAGCTCGCCCAGTCGAGCCCGGGCCGCAACGCCGCCTATGTCGCCTCCAAGGGCGCCATCGCCTCCTTCACCAAGACCATGGCGGTCGACCATGCCGCGCAGGGCATCCGGGTCAATGCCCTGATGCCGGGCGTCATCGACACCCCGATGCCCGCTCGCTCGCTGACGCGCTACGCCGATCCCGAGGCGATGCGCAGCTTCTGGAAGCAGCGCCATCCGATCGGCCGCATCGGCAAGCCGGAGGAGGTTGCGCGCGCCGCCCTTTTCCTTGCGAGCGACGACTCGTCCTTCGTCACGGGAACGCTACTGTTCGTCGACGGTGGCTGGACGGCACACTGATGTCGAAGAAGCTCACCCCGGATCAGATCGCGCAATACGAGCGCGACGGCTATGTCTGCCCTGTCGACGCCTTCTCGGCGGAGCGCACGCGTGCCTGGCGCGACAGGCTCGAAACTTTCGAGCATGCCCAGGGCCAGAAGATGACCCGCGGCCACAATTTCAAGCCGCATCTCCTCTTTCCCTGGGTCGACGAGATCGTGCATGCGCCTGAGGTGCTGGATGCGGTCGAGGACCTGATCGGACCGGATATCCGCCTGTTCCATCTTACGGTCTGGCCGAAGGATGCCGGCTCGGGCGCTTATGTGAGCTGGCACCAGGATGCGACTTACTTTGCGCTGGAGCCAGCCTGCCACGTGACGGCCTGGGTGGCGCTGACCGACGCCCCGATCGAAGCGGGCTGCATGGAGGTCGTGCCGGGCTCGCACAAGCTCGGCCAGCTGCCGCATGGGGAGATGCAGAACCCCGACAATCTGCTGTCGCGCGGTCAGGAACTGGCCGTCGACGTCGATCGCACCAGGACGGCCTACATGCCGGTGAAGGCCGGCCAGTTCTCGTTGCACCACACGCATCTGGTGCACAATTCGCGGCCCAACCGCTGGCACGACCGCCGCATCGGGCTCGGCATCAGCTACATCCCGACCTGGGCACGCTGCACCTCGCCGACCCGCGTCACCGCGATGCTGGTGCGCGGCGAGGACAAGCACGGCCATTTCGACGACGAACGCCGCCCGGTCGAAGAGGCCGGCCCGCAGGAGCGTGCCTTCCATGCCGAAGCCGTGGCCCGCTTCCGCGCCATGAACGCCGGCGAGACCGAGAACAAGACGGCTGTGGTCAAACGCTAAACGAGTCGTCCTGACGATGAGGGGACAAATGCTGCGTCTGCCGTATCACGATCGCTACGCCTATTCGCCCATCACCGAACGCAAGGACTATTCCTGGCCCGACGGCAAGCGGCTGGCCGTCTATCTCGGGCTGAACATCGAGCACTTCGCCTACGGTACGGGCGACGGGCATCTGCTCACCGTCGCCAATCCGCCGCCCGATCCGCGCACCTTCGCCTGGCGCGACTACGGCAACCGGGTCGGCGTGTGGCGCTGCCTGGAACTGTTCGACGAGCTCAACCTGCCGGCCGCGCACCTGATCAACACCACGGTGTTCGACTATGCCCCGCAGATCGTCGACGCCCTGAAGGCGCGTGGCGACGAGTTCATCGGCCACGGCCGCACCAATGCCGAACGCCACGGCCATATGTGGGAATCGGACGAAAAGCGCTTCCTCGAAGAAGTACGCGACGCCATCGAGAAGGCCTCGGGCCAGCGGCCGCGCGGCTGGATGGCGCCCTGGATGGCCTCGACGCGCTGGACACCCGATCTCCTCAAGGAGGTCGGCTTCGACTTCCTGATGGATTGGCCGGCCGACGACCAGCCGCTCTGGATGAAGACCCGCTCGGGGCCGCTGATGAGCGTGCCCTATCCGATCGAGATCAACGACAGCCCGCAGATCCTGGTGCGACACCATTCGCCCGAGGAGTTCCGCGACTTCATCATCGGCCAGTTCGAGGAGCTGCTGCGCCAGTCAGCCAAGCAGCCGCTGGTCTGCGGCATCGCACTCCACACCATGATCGTGGGCCAGCCCTATCGCCTCCGGATGCTGCGCGAGGCGCTGCAGCACATCGCCAACCATCCGCAGAAGGACAAGGTCTGGTTCACCCGTCCTTCGGCGATCTACGACCACTGCGCCGCCCTGCCCAAGGGCACTATGGTGCCGCCGCCGGCCCCTTAATCCGGGCTGACCGACACGCCCAGCCGTTCGAGAAGCTCGGTCTGCTGGCTCTCGCCGATCGCCAGGCCGGCATAGCCCGACAGGACGGCGAGGTTGAGGCCGGAGATCGTCGAGCCACGCAGGTCAGCACGGGTCAGGTTCGCCCGTTCCCATTCCGCCTTTTCGATCGAGCAGCCGCGCAGGATGGCGTCGGTGAGGTCGACGTCGAAGAAGGCGGTGTCGACGAACTTGCAGGTCTGGAACTCGCAATGCGCCAGCGACACGCCGGCAAAGTCGGTGAAGGTGAAGTTGCAGGCCTCGAAACGGGCGCGCGTGACCACCACACGCCGCGAGATCGCCTTAGCGAAGCTCGAGCCGTTGAAGCGCACGCCGCGGAAACTGCATTCACGGGCCTTGAAATCGTGCAGGTCGCAGCGCTCGAACGCGCCGACGGCAAAGTTGCATTTCTCGGCTTCGACTTCCCTGAGGTCGCAGAAAGCGAACACGGCGCCCTTCTTGCTCTCGGGATCGAAGAAGCCGGCGCCCTCGAAGCGGGCGCCGGCAAACTTGCAACTGGCGAGGCGGACTGGTGAGAAGCGGCATTCCTTGAACTGGGCGCCGGAGAAGTCCGCGCCGCGCACATTCGGCAGGTCGAAGGCACAGTCTTCGAAGCGGCTCTCCGAGAGATCGAGCTCGTCGAGCGTTACTTCGGAGGTAATGGCGACCCCCTGGAAGACGCGGCCCGTCTTCAGCCGTTCCACGAGTTCGTCCTGACGAAGGGGCTTGCGCGCGGGATCGGCTTTCGTCATCGGATTGTCCTTGTCGAGGGTTGCCGTTGTAACGGCTTTGGCGGTCCTCGTCCCGCCCGATGCTGTCCCCTATTGCCGCTGATGCTCGGAGTATCCCGTCGATGACATCATCCGCCCTGGTCGAATGGCTGGCCCAGGCGGGCCTGCGCAACGTGCCGCTCGAGGATCTGGTCGACGGCTTCGGCCGTCGGCTCAACGGCGCAGGGGTGGCCGTCGAACGGCTGTTCGTCGGCATGAACACCCTGCACCCCATGGTGCGGGCGCGCAGCCTCATCTGGGACCACGGGCAGGGCATCACCAAGCAGTTCGAATTCGTCCACGCCGAGATCGATTCGGCAGAGATACGGCAGAGTCCGTTCGATCCCATGCTGCGCGATGGCATCGCCGAGCGGCGCTATCGCTTCGACACCGGCGCCGATGTACCGGCCCTGCCGGTTTTCGAGGAGCTGCAGGCGGCCGGTACGGTCGAATGGATGGGTTGGGTCCTGCCGTTGGGCGAGCTCGCACCGCGGGTCGGCGGCGCCACCGAGGTCGAGCATGCCGAACGGGGCTGGCTGGTGGTCTCGGCGACGACCAGCCAGCCGGGCGGCTATCGCGTCGAGGACGTCGCGCTGCTGCGACAGGTGATCCAGGTCTTCGCGGTCGCCATCAAGGCCGTGACGACGCGCGCGATCGGTCATGGCCTTCTGGCGGCCTATCTCGGCAACGATCCGGCGAGTCGCGTCTATGCCGGCACGGTGCTGCGCGGCGAAGTCCAGAGCGTGGAAGCCGTGCTGCTCTTCGCCGACCTGCAGGGCTTCACTGCGCTGGCCGACACCGTGCCCGGCCGCGATCTCATCGCCCTGCTCGATGACTATCTCGGCTGCATGGTGCAACCGGTCGTCGACCACGGCGGCGAAGTGTTGAAGTTCATGGGCGACGGCCTGCTCGCGGCCTTCGCTGTCGTGGGGGGCGACAGGGCGGCTGTTTGTGCCGATGCCCTGAAGGCCGCCACCGAGGCACTGGCGCTGGTCGATCGGTTGAACATGGACCGGCGCGCCGGCGGCCAGCCGGCCGCCGGGCTCGATGTCTCGCTGCATATCGGCAAGGTGCTCTACGGCAATGTCGGCAGCGACACGCGGCTCGACTTCACCGTGATCGGCCCTGCCGTCAACGAGGCCTCGCGTATCGAGGCGCTGTGCACACCGCTCGGTCGGCCGCTCCTGATGTCGCGTGCCTTCGCTGAGGCCGCGACGCTGAGCCAGGATCGCCTGGTCTCGCTCGGCCGCCACCGCCTGCGCGGCGTGCGCGAGGAGACCGAGCTGTTCGGCCTTTCTTGATCTGTTTGCCCTGAGCTTACTTGCCGTAGACCGCGCTTTCGAAGGCGTAGAACAGCGGCAGCGACTTCACGTCGGCGAAGGGCAGGATCTGGGTCACGTAGACGCCGCCCACACCCTTCTTCTGGTCGATCCAGTAATAGGTGTTGGCGAGGCCGGCCCAGGCGAGCCCACCGGCCGAGCGGCCGGTCGGCGCTTCCTGATTGTTGATCATGAAGGAGAGGCCCCACTGCTTGTCGAGGCCGGGGAAGAACTCGGCGTCGTTGGAGAAGGGCGGTGCGGCCGTCTTCAACAGGGTGACCCGCGACTCGCCCATGGCATTCTTCGACATGGCCGCCACGGTCTCCGGCTTCAGCACGGCCTTGCCGTCGTCCGTCTTGCCGTCGTTCAGCATCATGCGCACGAATTTGAGATAATCGCCGGCGGTCGAATAGAGCCCGCCGCCGCCCATCTCGAATTCCGGTTCCTGGGGGATCTCCAAAGCCGGATCGGCCGTCAGCGCGCCGTCGGGGCCGCGGTGATGGATCTTGGCCATGCGCCCGCGCATGCCGTCGGAAATGCGGAAGGCCGTGTCGTTCATGCCGAGAGGACCCAGCAGATCGTCACGCAGCACCTGGCCGAGCTTCTTGCCCGCGGCCGCCTCGACCATCTTGCCGGCCCAGTCGATGTTGATGCCGTAGTACCAGCGCTCGCCCGGATCGAAGAGGAGCGGCGTGGTGAGCGCCTTGTTCTGGCAGGAGATCACGCCCGGCACGCCCTCGGCCTCCTGATATTTGGCGAGATCGGCGTTCCAGATGTCGTAGCCGAACCCTGCCGTATGGGTCAGCAGATGGCGCAGGGTGATGTCGCGCTTGGCCTTGCGCAGTTTGGGCTTGCCGGTGCCGTCGAAGCCTTCGAGCACGCCCACCTCGCCGAGCTGGGGAATGACGGCCTTGGCCGGCGTGTCGAGGCCGAGCTTGCCGCGTTCGACCTGCTGCATGGCGACGGCGCCGGTCAGCGCCTTGGTCATCGAGGCGATCCACGCCACGGTGTCGGGCGTCATGTCGGCAGCTTCGCCCTGGACGCGCTTGCCGAAGCCACCTTCGTAGGTCTGGCCCTTGCGGTCGGTCGCGACGGCGACGACGCCGGGCACGTCGCCTTTGGCAACTGCTTCCTTCAGAACTTTGTCGGCCTGAGCTTTCATGGCGTTCCTCCTGTCCGTATCAGTTGCCGTAGAGGTAGTTGGGCAGCCAGAGCGTCATGCCCGGCCACAGATACATGATCACCATGCAGACAATGACGATCAGCATATAGGGCATCATACCCCCAAATATCTGGTTGATCGTCACGTGCGGTGGCGACACGCCCTTCAGATAGAATGCAGACATGGCCACCGGCGGCGATAGGAAAGCGGCCTGCAAATTCACGAAGACCAGGGTGCCCCACAGGATCGGGTCGATGTCGTAGTGCTTCAGCAGGGGCAGGAAGATCGGCACGAAGATGATGATGATCTCCGTCCATTCCAGCGGCCAGCCGAGCACGAAGATGATCGCCTGCGACAGGATCATGAACTGAAGCGGCGTCAGGTTGAGCGACAGCGCCCAGCGTTCGACCAGGCCCTGGCCGCCCAGGATGGCGAAGACTGCCGAGAAAAGCGCCGAGCCCACGAACAGCCAGCACACCATCGCAGTCGTCTTGGCGGTCAGGAAGACTGCTTCCTTGGTGCGCTTCCAGTCGAGCGTGCGCGCCTGGAAGGCGAGCAGGAAGGCGCCTGCCGCGCCCACCGCCGCCGACTCCGTGGCCGTCGTGATGCCGAACAGGATCACCGCCAGCACGATGATCGTCAGGATACCGAGCGGCATGACCGACGCGGTGAGGAGCTTCAGGACGGTGAAGCGCGCCGCATCCATGCGCCAGTAGTAGCGCAGCACCGCGAGTGCGGTCAGGGCAGCGACGATGGCGAACCAGATGTAGAAGGCGGCCGAGGGCCCGGCGTCAGCGGGCGTGGCCTCGGCGACGGCCGCCGCGCCGCCGAGCGGCTGCAGGCCGGTCGCTTCGGGCGCGTCGATGGTCTTCTTGTGGATGACGACATACCACCAGGCGCCGCCCAGGGTGACGACGGCCAGCAGCAGCGGCACCAGCGCCACGCCGAAATTGTAGGCGATGCCGCGATAGCCCAGCGGCTTGCCGTCGGCGGCGATCGTCCGGGCGCGTGCGGGTGAGAGCAGGGCACGCGCCAGCCCGACCAGCATGTTGCGCGAATAGGCGGCTTGGAGCCGCTCGACCCAGCCGGGCACCGGGACCCTGGTCTGCTCCTCGGGCAGCCGGGGGGCGATCCGCGGATTGATCGTCGCCCAGCCCAGGACATAGACGAGGTAGAGCAGGGCGAGGAAGAAGCCGGGAAACATCGCCGCCGCATAGAGCTTGACCACCGACTGACCGGCGACGGCGGCATAGACGATGATCATCACCGAGGGAGGGATCAGGATGCCGAGGGTTCCGCCGGCGGTGATGACGCCGGAGGCGAGCTTCACGTCGTAGCCGGCCCGCAGCATCGGGTTCATGGCGATGACGCCCATCAGCACCACGACGGCGCCGACCAGGCCGCTGGCGATGCCCCAGAAGGTACAGACGATCAAGGTCGCCACCGCGAGCGCCGCCGGCACGCGGCGGAAGGCGAGCTGGATCGAGTAGAACATCTTGTCGACCAGGGCGCCGCGTTCCATCACGTAGCCCATCAGCACGAAGAGCGGGATGGAGATCAGCACGTCGTTGGTCATGGCGCCGTAAGTGCGCTGGACCATCAGGGCGAACACCTTGTTCTCCGCCCAGGGCTGCGAGGGATCGTAGAAGGCGATGAAGCCGAAGAAGATACCCAGCCCCATCAGGGTGAAGGCCGTGGCGAAGCCCATCATGATCACGACCACGATGAGGCCCAGCATCAGCAGGCCGAGCGCAGGATCGCTCATATCTTGTTGTCTCCCCCGAGCCCGCGCTGCCGCGCCGTTTCGTCGATCTGTGCCGCCCGAGCGATGGCGAGCTGGCGCGCCTCGTCGTCGACATGTTCGGAATGGGCGAGCTGCTCCTCGACGACGTCGATCTCGCTCACGTCCTTGAGCCGCGCCGGCCAGGCGCCGGTCCTCAGGCAGACGATACAGCGCACCACCTCGGCCAGCCCCTGCAGCAGCACCAGCGCGCCGGCGATCGGGATGACGGTCTTGAAGTGATAGACCGGCGGGCCGTCGGCCGTGACATTGGAATGCTCGCGAATGCGCCAGGCGTCGCCGGCATAGTCCCAGCCGGCATAGAGCAGCGCCGCGATGCCCGGAAAGAAGAAAACGAAGTAGAGGATCAGGTCGAGCGTCGCCTGGGTGCGCGGCCGCATCGAGCTGTAGAGGAAGTCGCCGCGCACATGGGCATTCTGCGCCAGCGCATAGGCGCCGCACAGCATGAACAGCGAGCCGTAGAGCATGTTGTTGAGGTCGAAGATCCAGGCGGTCGGTGCGTTAAGCAGGTACCGCTTGAAGACTTCGAGGCAGACCACCACCATCAGCACGACGATCAGCCAGGCTGCCGCCTTGCCGACCCAGGTGCTGATGCCGTCGACAGTCTGCAGAAAGCGTTCGACAGTCATGGGAACCACATTGGCGCAAACGAACGGGACATCGCCCTTTGGGGACGTCCCTGCAGCTCACAAACGAGGTGTCATCCCGAGGCGAAGCCGAGCAACCTTTGCTGTTGCCTCAAAGGTCCCTCGCTATCGCTCGGGATGACGCCACCGTTGTGACTTCTGGCGGTACGCCCCTAGAGCCGGATCGGCTTGGCTTGCGGGCCGAAATAGTGATCGAAGGCCATCCGGCGGCCGACGACCGTGTCCTGCTCCCATTGCACGGCGCGCTTGGCGAAGGCGACTTGTGACTGGGCGATTTCCTTGAACAGCGCGTTCTCCGCCGACTTCTTGGCGACCACGTCGTCATAGACTTCGAGCTGGCGTTTCAGCACGGCGTCGGGAGTCTTGTAGAAGCGGACCTTGTCCTTGGTCTGCAGCTCGACATAGTCCTTGGAATAGCGGTCGATCGCTTTCCACTGCATGTCCTGCGACGCCGCCTCCACGCCATTGACGATGATCGCCCGCATCTTCTCCGGCAGCGCGTTGAACTTGTCCTTGTTGAACATGATCTCGAACTGCTCGGCGTTCTGGTGGTAGCTCTGCAGCATGCAGATCTTCGACACGTCGGCGAAGCCCAGCACGCGGTCCGACGAGGCGTTGTTGAACTCGGCCGCATCGAGCAGGCCGCGATCCATTGCCGAGACGATTTCGCCGCCGGGCAGAGCGTTGACCGCCGCGCCCATCGCCTGGAAGACGTCGATCGAGATGCCGACGGTGCGGAACTTCAGGCCCTGCAGGTCCTCGACCTTGGCGATCGGTTTCTTGAACCAGCCGAGCGGCTGCGTCGGCATCGGGCCGTAAGGGAAGGACACGACATTGGCGCCGATCGAGGCATAGAGCTTTTCGAGCAGTTCCTTGCCGCCGCCATACTTGTGCCAGGCCATCAGCATGTTGGCGTCCATGGCGTAGCCCGGACCCGAGCCCCACAGCGCCAGCGCGGTCTGCTTGCCGTAGTGATAGACCAGCACGCCGTGGCCGCCGTCCAGGGTGCCCTTGGAGACGGCTTCGAGCAGGCCGAAGGCCGGGACGACGGCACCGGCGGGCAGAACCTCGATCTTGAGGTCGCCGCCGGTCATGTCGTTGATCTTCTTGGCGAAGTCGAGGGCGAACTCGTGGAAGATATCCTTCGACGGCCAGGTGCTCTGCCATCGCATGCTGATCGGCCCCTGGGCCTTGACCACGGCCGGCGCTGCCACGGTCGCGGCAGTGGCGACCGCCGCACCCTTCAGGAACTTGCGTCGAGACTTCGCGCTTCGAGAGGCGCTCTGAGACATCGGGTTTCCTCCTGTGCTCGGCTTCTGTGTGCCGATGCATTCATACTGCGAGGATGAACCGTCAGTTGAAGTTCTGTCTAGCTGAATCGCGCCGGCGTTAGCGTCGGTATGGCGGTTTGTGGCCCCGTCGCGTCGTCACCGCATCGTCACGACGACCTTTCCCTTGGCATGGCCACTCTCGACGTGGGCTAAAGCGTCGGCGACCTTCGCGAACGGGTAGGTCTTGTCGACGATGACAGTCAGCCGACCACCCTCGATGAGCTCGGCGAGCTGAGCAAGGTCGCGGCCGCTGGGATGCATGAAGAGATATCGATAGTCGACGCCCGCGCGCCGTGCGCGCGATCTGATGCCGTAGCTGGCGAGCCAGAACACGGCAGCAAGAGCGCGACGGCCGCCGAGATCCTTGATCGCGG